>JAEURM010000180.1 GCA_016789245.1 Anaerolineales bacterium | reverse complement strand
CAGAGTGGGGCGCTGGCGGCGATTGCTGAAAAAACGGGCGGCGCACTTTTACTCATCAACCCCACGAGTTTTGAGCGCGATGATTTGGCGTGGTGGCCGCAAGTTTTGCCGCCCAACCAGCAATTGGCGCGGGCCGATGGTACGCCGGTGCACGCCCAAGCCGCTGAGAATGGCACCTGGCTGGCCGCACGCGCTCTGCCGCCGTACAGCGTTACGCCGCTCAATCTTCAGCCGCTGAAAAGTGATTCTGCGCCAGCTAACCCGTTCACCACTTCCAGCACTTTATTGGAGAATGAATTTCTGCGTGTGGAGTTTAATGCGGCGGGCGATATCACCCGTATCTTTGATAAAGCGCATCAGCGTGAAGTTTTACCGAGCGGCGCAATAGCCAATCAATTTCTGGCGTTTGAAGACCGGCCTAAGTTTTGGGATGCGTGGGATATTGATATTTATTACGATGACCGCCGGTGGTTGGCAGAGCCAGCCGAGAGCGTGCGCGTGCTGGAAAGTGGGCCGCTCCGCGCGGCGCTAGAAATTAAGCGGCGCATTCTCAACAGCACCTACACCCAACGCATTTCGCTCCGTTACAACAGCCCACGCTTAGATTTTGAAACACACATCGACTGGCGCGAGCGGCATATTTTGCTCAAAGTGGCCTTTCCGGTGGAAGTGCTAGCGCCCGCCGCCACGTATGATATTCAATGGGGCAACGTACAACGGCCCACGCACCGCAACACCAGTTGGGATTGGGCGCGCTTTGAAACGTGTGCGCACAAGTGGGCCGATTTGAGCGAGGGCGGCTACGGCGTAAGTTTGCTGAATGATTGTAAGTACGGCCATGATATTCGGGATAACGTTTTGCGGCTCTCGTTGCTACGTTCCCCCACTACGCCAGACCCACAAGCTGACCAAGGCGAACACCATTTCACGTATAGTTTATTGCCACATGCAGGCAGTTGGGCTGAAAGCACTGTGCGTGAAGCCTATGCGTTGAATGATGCCATCATCAGTTATCAGACAACAGGCGGTAATAAGCAGTTGGCAGAGAACAGTGAACAATTTACTGCTCACCATTCACTGGTCACCGTTTCTGCGCGGAACGTAGTGATTGAAACGGTGAAACGGGCGGAAGATGGGCGCGGCTTGATTGTGCGGCTGTATGAAAATGAACGGCGGCGCGGCCCGGTCACGCTTACGGCGGCTTTCCCGCTGGCGGCAGTATGGCACACCAACCTGCTAGAAGAAACGCAAGCCGAGCTGACGCCGAACGGCCATGCCGTGACCTTCAACATTCAACCGTATGAGATTGTGACGGTGCGGTTGATTCCAATTGACAAGTCCGGCCAGACCGCGTCGGTCTTGAATGGAGATTAATATGACTGACTCTTTCGTGCCCGAATGGGCAAAGCGTGTAGTGTGGTATCAGATTTTTCCAGAGCGGTTTTGGAACGGTGATGCCAGCAATGACCCCACCGTGCAGGCGCAGACTAATTCTTGGCCGCACGATGTGACTTCGCCGTGGCAGATTCATCCGTGGACAGCGGATTGGTATGAACTGCAACCCTACGAAAAGCTGAATGGCCGCGATATTTGGTTCAACATTCAACGGCGGCGCTACGGCGGCGATGTACGCGGCATTTTTCAGCGGCTAGATTATTTGCAAGATTTGGGCGTGACCGCGCTCTACCTCAACCCGGTGTTTGATGCGCCCTCCTCCCACAAATATGACGGCGCGAGTTAACACCACATTGACCCTGACTTTGGCCCTGACCCGGACGGTGACCGCCGCTTAATTGCCAAAGAGACTTTTGATGACCCAACAACGTGGGTGTGGACGGCGGCGGATAAGCTGATGCTGGAGTTAATTGCCGAAGTACACCGGCGCGGCATGCGGATTATTTTTGATGGCGTGTTTAACCACATGGGCCTGAACAGTGGTGCGTTTCGGGAGTTGGTAAAAGATGGGCCAACGTCTCGGTACGCCGCGTGGTTTAAGATTGCGGATTGGAGCAAGGCCACGCCGTACGCGCCGTTCACCTATCACGGTTGGTTTGGGGTGAATGAATTGCCGGAGCTAAATCAAGATGAAAACGGCCTCACCGCCGCGCCGCGCGCTTACGTGTTTGCGGCCACCCGCCGCTGGCTAGACCCAGACGGTGACGGCGACCCGCGCGATGGCATTGATGGCTGGCGGTTGGATGTGGCGTTTTGCGTGCGGCATCCGTTTTGGAAGGCGTGGCGCACGTGGGTGCGGAGCATTAACCCAGAAGCTTACTTAGTGGCTGAGATTGTGAATGAAGATGTGAATGAGCCGTACTTGCAAGGCGATGAGTTTGATGCGGTGATGCACTATGATTTTGCCTTTGCCTGTGTGGAATTTTTGGTGGAGCGGCGGCTGACGGTGACGGAGTTTGACCGGGAACTGCGCCGCACGCGCGAAGCGTACCCAGCCGGCGTGGCCTACGTTCAGCAGAATTTATTGGATAGCCATGATACCAATCGCGTTGCCTCGCATATCGTCAACCGGGGACGGTTGAGTTATCGCAACTGGCAGACCAATCAGCCGCAATCACAAGTGAACAACAACCCGCAATATGATACGCGCGCGCCCAACGCCGAAGATAAAGCCATTCACAAGTTAATGGTGCTGGTGCAGATGACGTATGTGGGCGCGCCGATGGTGTACTACGGTGATGAAGCTGGCATGTGGGGCGCGAATGACCCGTGTTGCCGCAAGCCCATGGTGTGGCCGGAATTGCACTACGCGCCGGAAGCCGTTCTGCCGGATGGCTCCCCGCGGCCCGCCGCCCACGCGGTGGCGTTTGATACTGATTTGCACGCGTACTATCGCCAGCTCATCCAATTGCGCAACGGTAGCTTGGCCTTGCAGGTGGGTGAATTTCATACCCTGTTCACGGATGATGCTAATGGCGTGTATGCGTTTGAGCGGCGGCATGAAGGGGAGCGTGTGCTAGTGATTTTGAACAACGGAACTAGCGGGCAACCAGTTTCGCTCAACGTTGGCGAAGCAGGCGAGTGGAAAGTGATTTTTGGTGGTGCAGGCACACTGGCGGCTACCAACGGCACACTGATAATTGAAGTGCCGGCGGGTGAGGGGCGGGTGTTGAAACGTGGCAGTTAAAACTGCACCAACACACCTGTGCCGAGCGCCAGAGCCGAAGGCCCCCTAGCAACTGGCGCAGGCAAGGCGCGGCCTGCGGCGGCTATGCGGCTAGCCCGCGCAGGCGGGCTTTGCTTTGTGTTGCGGCGAATTTATTCGCCGCCCTCACACCCCCAATAAAAACTCCAGCGGAATGTGAACGCGGGCGCGCCACGCGGCTTCATTGTGCTCCGCGCCTTCAAATTTACGCGTCAGCCAATCCGCGCCAAAACGGTAGCCTGCGGCCCGCACATATTCATCCATGCGCCGCTGAAACGGCTCATAGTTCCAATCTAGCGTGGTGGTGCCAAAATCAAAATACAACTTGTGCGCGCCTGCTTGGGGCAAATGCGCGCCGAGATAATCCACCAGCCCATCTTCTCCGGCCGGCCAGTGTGTAGAAAGGCAGGCCGCGCCGCCAAAGATGTGCGGGTATTCTTCTAGCGCGTAGAGTGAAATTAACCCACCCATGCTAGAACCCATGATGAAAGTATCAGTTTGAGCGGGTAGGGTGCAGTAGGTGGCATCTATCAGCGGTTTTACGTCTTCAACCAAGAATTTGAGATAGGCGTTGGAGCGCGGCACTTCTGAACCCGCCCACTGATGAAACACTTGCGCCACTTGCCCGTTGGCGTACGCCTTCTCCGGCATGTACTCTGCGCGGCGGATTTCGGCCTGATTCCACACCCCCACCACAATGGGCGCCCGGATACGCCCCTCAGTGGCAAGGCGCGTAATCGCTTCGCGCACGCCCCAATGCTCACCGCCAAAGCCGGCGTGCCGCTCAAATAAGTTCTGCCCATCATGCATATACAGCACGGGAAAATGGGCATCACGCATTTGATAATCTGGCGGAGGCCAAACATCCATATGCCGCGCGGCGACGTGGCGTGAAGCAAAATCAGTGTAGCGTGTAATCACATCACCATCGGAAAGTTGAATCAGTTGATGAGTTGCCATTGGATTCTTGGACGCAGATGGCGCAGATGAACGCGGATTGAAAAACATCTGCGTGAATCCGCGTTCAGCTGTGGCTAAAATTAGTTGTGCTTTATTTTATCGCTGGCTTATAATCACGCCTATGTCACTTCAAATTGCTTTTGTTTTTCATTTCAACCAACACACCAGTGAATATGCCGTGGTGGCCAATCGCGCCTGTTACCGTGGTTTGCTCAATGTTCTGCGTGCGCATCCCAAACTGAAATTCAATCTACATCTTTCCGGCACGTTACTGCGTGCGCTGAACTGGTTTGATAGCGAGACTTTGGACTTGGTGCGTGCTGGTTTAGCCGACGGCCAGTTTGAATTGTTGGGTAGCACCTACGCGCAAAACATTCCTTACGCCTCACATGATTGGGATAACGCACAACAAATTGCCGCGCACCGGCATGTGTTGAAGGA
>JAEURM010000017.1 GCA_016789245.1 Anaerolineales bacterium | reverse complement strand
CGCATTACCCAAATTCCATAAAACTTAAAGCAACTTGATGAAAAAACGCCGGACTGTTATCAGTCCGGCGTTTTGCGTTTACGGCGTAGCGGCCTCAGCGCGGAAACTATCCCACACCGCCAGCGCAGGCTTGGGCGTGCCATCAAACTCCCGCAAACCCACTGAAGCAAAAAAGCCGAGGGTATTCTGGTCATCATCATCCATGCCTTGCGTGGCCATCACTGGGCCGTAAGAGTCCGGGTTAAAGTCATTCAGCAGTAGATACACCCAAAACGCCAACCGTTGGCCCAACTGCGTCTGAATGGCGTTCAAGTAATCCACCTGGTCTTGTGGGGTGCCTTTCACTCCACTCTCACCCAGCGGCTTAGAAGTGAAGCCGCCCTCCGCCACGGCCAGCGGCTTGCGGGTGCGCGTGAGTAACGGTGTGTAGTAATTGGCCGGAATTTCTGCGCCGGAGGGGAAGATGAAGAACGGGTAGGAAGAAATTACCCACATATCAAGTTCCGGCTCAAAGGCTTCCACTTGTTCCCAATTGGTGGCGTACGCCGCGCGGCCTTCAGCGGCGGTGGGAAACATGTTGTTCAAGTCTTCCCACTGAAAGGTCACAAAGATTTGCGTCTCCGGCGCTTCGGCTTTTACCAGCGCGTACACCTCGCGGTACAAACTTAAGTAATTTGGAAAATCTTCGGGATACGCATCGGCATAAGTGTTAATTTCAGAGGCTAACCCTAAATAGCGCGGCTGAAATTCGCGTACCAGCCACAGGGTGAAGTTGGTGAAAGCGGCGCGCACTTGCGGGTTGGCGAAGTTAGCCTCCCACCCAGCCGGCAGGCCAATAAACTCGCGGCGGTTCAGGCCGTTCAGCGCATCTGCCACAAACACGGCCTCCAAGCCGTTCTGCCGCGCCAACGTCATCAGGTTACGCATATCAGTGCGCTTCTGAGAGTCTCCTTCAACGCCCGCCGCAAAATCTTCCCACGGGAGATTTTGTTGCACGAGAACAAAATCTGCATGCTGGCCCAAGGCCTGAAAATGGCCCATGATGCTTTCTAAACTCACCTCCGGCGGGCTGGGGTAAAAACCGTACGCCGTGCGGCCTGCTTCAAAAACAGAGGTGGCGGGCTGGGCGGCAATGGGTGCTGGCGTTGGGCCAGCCGGTGCGCCGCCGCAGGCCAAAGCTAAAAGCATCAAACTACTAAGGAAAGCGAAAAGTGGGTGTTTCAGTTTCATTAACAAGCAATACAGCCCAGCTACCTAAAATGTTGCGAGTATTTCGCGCTTCCACCTTCTATCATTCTCCCCTGCAATTTCTACATGCCCGCTCCTCTTCGCCACGTTGAACTGTTGGCCGCGCTCTCGCTTGCTACAGATTTGGGCATGGGTCAGCCGTTGGAATTTGCCCTGCAAAGTTGTGTGGTGGCCATGCGGCTAGCCGAAAACTCAAGTTCGCTGAAAGCGCCCAACGTGCCCACGGCACTTTTACAGCCGGATTGAGCGAGCGCGAAGTGGAAGTTTTGCGGTTGCTGGCGCGTGGGCACACTATCAAAGTCATTGCCCAGCAACTTTCTGTTGCGCCCAAAACAGTGGATAACCACCGTACCCCACATTACTTGCCCTGTGCTTAACGGCCACGCCGCACTCACTGAACGTTCCGCCACGGAACTGGCCGCGCGCAATCAGCGTGGCGAAGTTTCTGCCACTGAAGTAGTGGCCGCGCGCCCGTGGCGGGAACATGTAGCGCTGGCGGCTATGGCGGCTATTGAAAGAGCCATCAAGCTTACCTAAACCTAAGCTTTGTAAAATAATCCTCAGCGTGAAGGCGAGACGGCCTGTGTTTGGGCCAGCCTCTGCCTTTCTCCTTCCCTCGCCCTCACGTACAATCGCCGCATGGCTTCTTCCCCCGCCACGCGGCTTTTTGTGTTAGGCGCGTTTCGGTTGGAGCGCAACGCTCAGCCGCTCCGCCTGCCCACGCGTAAAGCCGAGATGCTCCTCGCCTACCTCGCCCTCCACCCACAGCCACAGTCACGCGAGAAATTAGCGAGTTTGTTGTGGGGCGATTCGCCGGATGAACAAGCGCGGGCCTCGCTTCGTAGTGCGCTAACGGCGCTTCGCCGAGTGCTAGGTGAGAATTGGATTGTGGCTGACCGGGAAACTATTCAACTCAATTTAGAAGCTGGGTTGTGGGTAGATGCCCTAACTTTCAAAGCGCAAGCGGAAGCAGTAACTTCAACGGCTTTGCCTAACGTTGACCCAGAGAGCATCGAAATCTACGGCGGCGATTTGTTAGCCGATTGCTATGATGACTGGTTGGGGCCAGAGCGCGAGAGTTTACGTAGACTGTATCTGGGTGTGTTAGCCCACCTCACCCAGCACTACCGCGCCCACGGTGAATATGCCCAAGCCATTGCCACGGCCACGCGGATTCTTTCCGCTGAACCAACTGATGAAGCCGCCCACCAGAGTTTGATGCAGAGTTATTGGGCGTTGGGTGAGAGTGAGGCGGCCTTGCGGCAGTATGCGGCCTGCCAACAGGTTTTGCGCACCGAGTTGGGCGTGGAGCCAGCGGCCCAAACCACTGCACTGTACCAACAAATCCGCCGCGCCCGCGCCGCCCCAGCCCTGCTCAATAATTTACCAGCCCCTCTCACCAGTTTTATTGGCCGCGCCCGCGAGCTTGAGGCTATCGTGGCCGAAATTCAAAAAGATGCATCGGCCCAGCGTTTGCACACCCTTACTGGCCCGGGCGGCGCAGGCAAAACGCGGCTGGCCCTGCGTGTGGCGGAAACGCTTTGCCAAACGCCTCACTTTCCGGATGGTGTTTGGTGGGTGGAGCTGGCCGCCGTTGCGGAAGCTTCACTGGTGCCACAAGCCATCGCCAAAGTGCTGGGTTTGCGTGAAAACCCCAGCCAACCCATCGCCCACTCTTTAGCCACTTTTGTTCAATCTAAACGGATGCTGTTAGTACTGGATAACTGCGAGCACCTCATCCTGATCTGTGCCGCGTTGGCCGAACAATTACTGCGCGGCGGCCCCCAACTAAAAATTCTTGCCACCAGCCGCGAGGCCCTCAACCTCACGGGCGAACAAGTGTGGCCGGTGCCACCGCTGGAGGCCGCCTCTGAGGCGACGCGGCTGTTTGGAGAACGAGCGGCGGCAGTGAAGTTTGGCTTCACCGTTTCACCAGCGAATACTGCGGCCATTGCCCAAATTTGCCAGCGGCTAGATGGCCTGCCCTTGGCCATTGAGTTAGCGGCGGCACGGGTTAGGGCGCTTTCCCCAGAACAAATTGCCGCGCGGTTAGATGACCGCTTCAACCTCCTTACCACTGGCAACCGCGCCGCCTTGCCCCGCCAACAAACTCTACGGGCGGCCTTAGATTGGAGCTACGATTTATTGGATGAGGTGGAACAAACTGTGTTTCGGCGGCTGGCCGTGTTTGCCGGTGGCTTTACGTTAGAAGCGGTGGAAAAAGTTGTGGGTGATGAACCCTTGAGCATAACCAGCCCGCAGTTATCTCTGCTGGATATACTCACCCGCTTAATTGATAAATCTCTCTTGCTGGCGGAGCAAGAGCGCTATCACTTGTTGGAGACTCTGCACGAGTACGCCGCTGATAAATTATGGCTCTTCGGAGAGGAGCCAGAGTTGCGGCGGCGGCATTTGCGATGGTGTGTTCAACTGGTAGAAGAGGCTGAGCCCAAACTCATCAGCGCCGAGCAGGCCGAATGGCAGGAACGGCTGGAGCAAGACCACGCCAACTTACGGGCCGCCCTGCGTTGGGCGGCTACTGGAGCCGAAACGGATGTGGCGTTGGGCTTACGACTGGCGGGGGCGCTGTGGCGCTTTTGGGATCAGCGAGGCTATCTTGGTGAATCGCACCAACAATTGAAGGCGTTGTTGGCCCTGCCAGCCGCCCAAGCACCCACCTCGGCCCGCGCCAAAACGTTAATGCACGCCGGTATCCTCGCCCATTATCAAATGCACCACACCGCCGCCGAAGAACTTCTAAACGAAAGCCTACGCTTGTGGCAGGCGTTGGGGCCGGAACACCGCCGCTTTGAAGCCTTGACGCGGTTTCATTTGGGTTTTGCCGCTCACCGGGTGGGAGATTTAGCCGTGGCCCGCACGCAGTACGAAGCCAGCCTAGCCCTGTGGCGTGAATTAGGGGATGAGTGGGGCCTTTCTGAAACCTTGAGTAATTTGGGTATGTTAGTGCGCCGCGAAAATGACTATGCCCGTGCCTACCAATATCATGCCGAAAGTCTAAGCCTCAAACGCAAAATTGGTGACCCGCGCGGCGTGGCGTACGCGTTGTGGGGGTTAGGGCAGGTAGCGTTGGCGCAAGGTCACCTCACGGAAGCCCGGGCCTGCTTCAATGAGTCATTAGCTATTGCTCGCCAATTACAGGATTTATGGACGTTACCTTATAACTTGGAAGGCTTAGCGCTCTTGGCCGTGGCGGAGGGCCAGCCGAAACGAGCGGCTCAATTATTCGGGGCGGCCAGCGCCGTGCGTGAGCGGACTGGTTCACCCACCGCACCGGTTTGGAACGCCGAGCATGAGCAGGCCATGCATCTCTGCCGGGAACAAATTGGGCGAGTAGCCTTTGAAGTAGCTTGGGCGCACGGCCAAACCCAACCGCTGAGTGAAACTGTGCTATTGGCGTTGGAAGCCCCAGATGCGCCATAACCCCAATGAAACCGCCCTCCGGCGCGCGGCAGAGTGTTGGGGTGACCCCGCCCGGCGGGAGCACTATTTTGAGCTGTACACCGCCAATTCAATCTGGCACCACCTCCCGCCCGAGTTGCCGCCCACTTTGGAAGGTGCGCGTCAGTTCTACGCCCGAGTGTGGGCGGCGGCCCCCAAGGCGATATTGGTGCTGGATGAGGTTTTTCCGCACGGAAGCTATCTTGGTTGCCGCTACACCGTTTTTAACCAACCCACCCGCTTGGATGCAGGCCGCGCTGGATTGACGGTATTGCGTTTTGAAGCGGGCCGCTGTGTGGAGCGGTGGCTCCGGCTGGGTGAGGCCGCGTTTGATGAACTTTTACGCTGATTTTACGGTGGCGGGGTAAAGTCATCCATGAAAGGAAATAATCTTCATGGATATTCATTATCACAATACGATTTTCATTCAAAAGCCCGTGCGTGAGGTGTACGCCTACCTCAGTGATTTCCCTCGCCACGTTGAATGGGCCCAAACGCTGGAGCGGCTGGAGCAAGTGAAAGCCGGTGACGCTACAGGTGTGGGCGCACAGTACCTCACCTACGAGAAGCAATCCTTTCAAGCAGACCGCCAGCCACGCGGACCCATTAAACAAAAGTTGGCGATTAAGGCGCAAACACTGTGTGAAGTGCGCGAACTGGTACCCAATAAACGCTTGGCTTGGCATGCCCATATGGTGGGTGATGCGGGCACGCATGCGGATTGGGAGATAGACCTAACGCCCGAAGGCGAGGACGGCACGCGGCTGAGCCAAAAAGTATTCTTCGTCTTTGGTCCTATGCCGGGCTGGGTGGGCCTTTTATTGTTCATGGAAAAACGCGCCTTCCGCCAGTTCGATGCTGGGTTGAAAAACATCCAGTTGATTTTAGAGGGACAGGCCCCAACTTCCCACCTCGGCCAGCCCGCCCGCATCACCGCCGAAAAGAGTCTTTATATTGAAGCTTCGCCCGAACACGTTTATCGTTATGCCACTGATATTCGCCGCCATGCGGAGTGGGCCTTCAATCCATTGGAGATTGCCCATGTAGCTGGACCAGACAGTGGCCCGGGCGCAACCTTTACATCCGTTGCCCGCCGCACCGCCGGCTTCGTTGGCACTTTTCGCGGCCTCATCAAAGTGGTGAGTGACGCCCCGGCGCGTTGTTTTGTATACGATGTGCAGGATGATTCGGGGAGTTACCGTTGGACGATGTTGTTTGAAGCAGAGGGGAGCGGCACGCGGCTGACCCATCGCTTTGAGAAATATGCTGGGCCGTGGGTGTTGTGGTTTTTACAACCGGCCCTCATTTGGCCGATGGTGGGGAGTAAGCAAGTGGCTGGTGGGCTGGCCAACCTTAAGGCTAAACTAGAGGCTGGGCCAATCACCGCCGCCGAGCGGCTGGCCACCTCCTCATCCCGCTAAGGCGGTGTGCTATGTACGCCCGTGTGATCACCGCCCAACTGGCACACAGCCGGCTGGGTGAAGCTACGCAACTTCATCAGCAAACGCTCTTGCCCAGCTTTGGCGGGCAACCCGGCTTTTGCGGCGCGTTGTGGCTAGTAGATAATGATACCGGCAAGAGCCTAACTATTTTGTTGTGGGAGACGGAGGCCGCCATGTGGGCCAGTGAGCGCGATGTGGGCTACCCCCAACAACTGGCCGCCTCTCTCGCCAGCACGCCCACCCGCGAGGCTTATCAAGTCAGTGCGGAATTTATCAGCCGCCTCGCTGATTGAACACACCCTCCATTCACAGCAACCGTAATCTCGGTACGCCGCATGGGTTACATCACAGGCGGAAAGCAAAAACCTTTCCGCCTTTTTGTGGGCTTTATCCTTCCCCCTGCTCCCATCCTCCTTTACAATCACGGCATGGTGGAATCTCAAGGCGATTTGCCCCGCATCCTTTCCCTCTATCTGCAAATTACGCAGTACCCGGTGCTGGCGCGCCGCATCCGCGAGCGCATGCGCGAGGAATTGTTCCGGCGTGGCGTAATTACGCTAGAACGTTTAGAAGCCGAAGCCACTGAGAAAGCCGTGCAATCGCAACTACGCGAGGGGCTTTCAGACCCGTTCGGCGAGGAGAGCGAGCACATCTGGCAGGGGCGGCTTCAACAAATCCGTGACCATCTCACCGATTTTTACTTTGCTTACAACCTGCCGATGGATTTGTTCCACCGGATTGTGGAAGAACTGCTGAGTGGCCGCCGCCGCGCTGGCACGGGTGAACTCCGCCCGCTCCATGATGCCACCGTGCTAACGTTCAACCCGGAACTGGCGCCGATTGAATTGCTCATCCGCAAACTGGAACAGTATGAAGCGATGACGGGCACCGAGCGTGAGCGGGTGGAGCACCATTTGGAAGAAATGCGCGTGGTGCTCATCAAAGCGCTGATTAGTGACCAACTGAGTTTTGTGGGCTTGGCCAAAAAATGGCTGGATGCAGATGATTTCAAATTCATCCTCGAGCGGCGGATTGGGAGCGGCAAGATTGGTGGCAAAGCGGCCGGCATGTTACTAGCGTGGAAGATTTTGCAAAGCGCCAGCTCCGATTTGGGGCAGATTGCCATGCCGCGCTCCTACTTCATTGGGGCCGATGTGTTCTACGATTATCTGGCCGTCAACAAAGTGGAGTACATCAACCAAAAATACAAACCGGTGGAGCAAATCCGTGAGGACTATCCGAAGATTCAGGCAGAGTACGAACAAGGCCGCTTTCCGGATGATATTGCCGAACAACTGCGCCAGATTTTGCGCGAGGTAGGTGATACGCCCCTCATCGTTCGCTCCTCCAGTTTGCTCGAAGATAATTTCGGCACCTCGTTCGCCGGAAAATATCACAGCTACTTCTGCCCCAACCAAGGCACGCTCAAAGAAAATATGCGTGATCTTTCGCTGGCCATTCGGCGCATTTACGCCAGCGTGTACTCGCCAGATGCCCTCATCTACCGGCGGCGTATGGGCTTGGTGGATTACGATGAACGCATGGCCATCCTCCTGCAAGAAGTGCAGGGCGAGCGGTGGGATAAATACTTCTTCCCCACATTGGCGGGCGTGGCCTTTAGCCGAAGCCCAATTGTGTGGAGCCAACGTTTGCGGCGCGAAGAAGGTTTTGTGCGGCTGGTGCTGGGCTTAGGTACGCGCGCCGTTGAGCGCGTGGGTGAAGATTACGCGCGGCTGATTTTCCTTAGCCACCCGCAATTGCGGCCCGAAAAAACGCCCGCTGAAGTGGAACATTATTCCCAGCGGCTGATTGATGGTTTAGATTTAGAAAGCAATTTGCTCGTCACCATTCCGGCCAGTGAAACGCTAACAGTGGACTACGTGCCTCTGCGCTGGGTGGCCTCCTTGCGTGAAGATGGCACACTTCTACCCATCAAAAGCCTTGGCCCGCGCGTCACGCCGCACAACCTCGTGCTCACGTTTGATGGTTTGCTCCAGCGCACCGATTTTGTGGCGCAGATGAAAACCATCCTTACCACGTTGGCGCAAAATTACGGCTTCCCGGTAGATGTGGAATTTACGGCCAGCCTTACGCCAGACCCCAGTGGTGGCAAGCCGTGGCTCAAGTTCTGCGTGCTCCAATGCCGCCCGCAAGCCTTGGCCCGCGGTGAACTCACGCGGCCCATTCCACGCGAGGTAGCGGAGGCCGATAAATTGTTTTTGGCCGCCCGCATGGTGCCGCACGGGCAAATTGAACAGGTGGAATATATCTTGTACGTTGAGCCGGAGGTTTACCCCTCACTCAATGAAGCGGCGCGGCACAAATTGGCGCGCCTCATCGGCTCGCTGAATAAAAACTTAGAAGGCAAAAACTTTATCTTGCTGGGGCCGGGCCGCTGGGGCAGTAGCAACACGCAACTCGGCGTACCCGTTACGTATGCAGATATTTACAACTCGCGCGCACTGGTGGAGTTGGCCGTTCAGCAAGGGGCCAACGGCGCGCCAGACCCAAGTTATGGCACACACTTCTTTCAAGACTTGGTGGAGTCTAACATTTATCCATTGGCCGTGTATCCAGATGAAGCGCCGGATATGCTCAATCGGCCTTTCCTCAGCGCCGCCCGCAACCATCTGCTAGAACTAGCGCCGGAGGCCGTTGAACAGGTGGAAGTTTTCAAAGTTATCCGCATCTCAGCCGAGCGCCCCGGCCACAAGCTAGATATTTTGATGGATAGTGAGAAGGCGTTGGCGTATTTTGTGAAAGAGGGTTAACGCGGTGAGAGCCTGCTTTCATTCGTAGGCCGTCATTCCCGCGAAAGCGGGAATCTATCTTCAAGTTATAGACACCCGCTTTCGCGGGCGTGACGATTACGGATTAATCAAAATGCGTAAAGCAAAAAGCTGATGACTTTTTCAAGAGTCGTCAGCTTTTCTTTTCACACCTCATCCTTTGCCAAACTCAGGATAAGCAGTTTTACACGCCGTTACCGCAACAACTCACGCACTATGATATCCCGTTGAATCTGACTGGTGCCTTCGTAAATCTGGTACACCTTCACATCACGCATCAGTTTTTCTACGGGGTACTCTTTCATAAAGCCGTAGCCGCCAAAAATCTGCACGGCGTCCACCGTGACCTTCATAGCCGTATCCGCGCAAAAGGCTTTGGCAAAGGCCGCATTCTTAGCATTATTTTGGCCGCTATCTAAAAGCCACGCCGCCTTCCACGCCAGCAAGCGCCCGGCTTCAATGTTCATAGCCATTTCCGCCAGCATGTGGCCCACCGCTTGATGTTGCACCAGCGGCTTGCCAAACGTCTGCCGCTCTTTGGCATACTTGAGCGCTTCATCCAACGCGCGTTGCGCCACCCCAATGGCCGAGGCCGCCACGGCCGGGCGGCTCTTATCAAACACCTTCATCGCAATCATAAAGCCATCGCCCTCGCGGCCCAGCAAATGGCTTTCCGGCACGGCCACCTCCTCCAGCGTAATCTCTGCCGTATCGGAGGCGCGCTGGCCCAACTTATCAAATTTCTTGCTCACCGAAAAGCCGGGCCGGTCACGCTCCACAATAAACGCACTCATGCCCTTGTGCTTCTTGGCCGCATCCGTATACGCAAACACCACAAAAAAATTGGAATAAGACGCGTTAGAGATAAACGTCTTACTGCCTTTGATGACGTACTCATTGCCGCGCTTGGTGGCCGTGGTGCTAATCCCGGCCACATCGGAACCCGCGCCGGGTTCGGTCACAGCGTAGGAGGCCAATTCACCCTCCATCATCCGGCCCAGCCAGTGTTTCTTTTGTTCATCACTGCCCGCAATGATGATGGGGCCAGCGGCGAGGTTGTTGATGAAGAGGGTAGTGCTAATGCCACTGCACCCCCATGCAATTTCTTCACCGGCAATACATTCCTCCAGCACAGTGGCGCCGCCGCCGCCATATTCCAGTGGAATGTTCATATTCAATAAGCCGGCTTCCCGCGCTTTTTGAATGATGGGGATGGGGAACTCGGCGGTTTGGTCATAGTGTTCAGCCGCCGGAGCTACGGTGTTCCGCGCAAAATCACGCGCCAAACCTTGCACCATTTTTTGTTCTTCAGTGAGGGTAAAACCAATGTGGGAACAGTCACTCATATAAGCCTCCAATAGAGAAAGCACGAGCCTGATAACAAAATTGTAGCCGAAATCAGTTAAACAGATGGATGGGATAAGATGGATAAACCGGATAATTCTAGGAGAAAATACGCCGCGCGGCGTACACGGGCCAAGCGCACTTTTACTGCCCGCGCCCTTCACTTTTGCCTGCGCCCAACTCGTTGTATACTGCCTGCCGTTCACCACTTCTCACTGAGTAGAAACCACTTATGAAGTTCACCTGCCTGCAAGATAATCTCGCCAAGGGTTTGAGCATTGTTTCCCGTGCGGTGGCCGCCCGCAGTACCCTGCCAGTGTTGGGCAACATTTTGCTCACCACGGATAACGGCCGGCTTAAACTCTCTGCTACTAATTTAGAGCTAAGCGTAACGTGTTGGATTGGAGCCAAGATTGAAGATGAAGGTGCCATTACGCTTCCGGCCAAAACGTTGGTGGATTTGGTGAACACCCTGCCGCCGGATACTGTGCAAGTGGCGCTCTCAGTGCGCACGCAAGCCGTTACCATTCAGTGTGGCCGCATTAAGGCCAGCATTAAGGGCATTGATGCGCAAGAGTTTCCGGCCATCCCCGCCGCTGATATTGATGCCGCTATTCAATTAAATGTGGAAGATTTGCGTGCGATGATTGGCGCAGTAATTTTTGCCGCCGCCACCGATGAAGCGCGGCCCATCCTCACCGGCGTGCTGGCCCGCATTGAGGGCAACAAAGTGACGTTAGCCGCTTCGGATGGTTTTCGGGTGGCAGAGCGCACCGCCTTTCTCTCCAACGCGGTGGCTGAACCCGTGCACGCCATCATCCCCGCCCGGGCGTTGGCTGAATTAGGCCGTGTAATTAGCGCGGATGAGCCGGTGTACATGCATTTGCCGCCGGGCCGTGGGCAAGTGATTTTCCATCACGGCAGTGTGGAGCTGGTTTCACAACTCATTGAAGGCGCTTTCCCAGCGTATCAAAATATCATCCCCAAGAGTTACAAAACGCGCTCGGTGGTTTCCACCGAAGAATTCCGCAAGGCGTGTAAATCATCAGATATTATCGCGCGTGAAGCCGCGCACACCACGCGGTTGAAGGTGAAGCCGGGTGAGGAGCTGATGCCCGGTCACGTCACCATTAGCGCCACCGCCGCCGAAACCGGCGATAACTTGGCCGAGTTGGATGCCAGCATTGAGGGCGAGGCGATTGAAATTGCCTTCAACGTGAAATACTTGGTAGATGTGCTAGGGATTATCGATACGCCCAACGTGGCGTTGGAAACTTCCACGTCTACCAGCCCGGGCGTCATCCGGCCCGTTGGCCGGGAAGACTATGTGTATGTGGTGATGCCCATGCACTTGGGAAAATAGAGTTAGAGATAAAGACGCCCTCGGCCAAAACCGGGGGCGATTTTGTTTATGGCTGAGCAATTCACCGGGCAATTGTTAGCGGCGTTTTTTTGATTAGGTGAAATCCAAGTGGGTATATGATGCTTATGCAGCCAGTATGACGCCGATTGGCTGGGATGAAACTTGGGTGGTGAGCATTGCCAGTGATGGCCACTTTAAGTTGGTGGTGCAAGAAGATGGGGCGTACACCAATCCGCGCTTGTGTGAAAAACAACTGACGGGCCAATGGCGGGGGTTGGAAACTAGCGCCGAGCATTTCCTTGTGTTGGTTACCGAAACCCAGTGGCAGATTTTGTACAGTGTGGGCGCTCTGCCGCCCTGCCCACCGCCAGCCACTGGCACTTTCAGGTGCGGGGCGAAGTTTTCTCTCTGAAGCCCATTTCATAATCAAGCCCCCTCTAAAGTTACCCCAGCCGCCCTAACTTTTTGGGCTTTTGCGTTGCCGAAGAATTGAATATCCTACCTCTACTAAACGTCTCATTCTTCATTGGCTCTTTTATGCTCTCGCAACTGAAATTCCCCCGCACACAACACGCTTGGGCCTTGCTGTATTGCCGCGTCATGCTCGTGTTTGCTTTGCAGGGCGTGGTGCTCATGGTTCTGTACGCCATGCGCGGTTTTGATGCCCACCCCGATACCATGCCGCCCGGCTTAAAGTTAGACCCGCTCCACAGCGTTATCCACCTCGTTACCGGCCTTATCGGCGTGTACATTGGTTTTGGGCGGCCTAGCGCGGCGGTACGCTTCATCCAAATTTTCAGCGTGTTTTATTTGCTTTTAGCTATCTTGGGCACGTTCACCCACTTCCATTTTGGCATGCAACTGCAATTTGAAGAGAACGCCCTACACTGGCCGCTCGGCTTGTTGGCGGCTCTCATTGGTTTTGCGCCGCAACTGCTCCAAGCCCGCACCCCCTCCGCATGAACCCACCCTCAGCACCATTGAAGCGTGCGGCGTATATCTGGGGCACATGGGTGGCCCGCTATTTCCGCTGGGCGGTGCCGTTCCAAAACATCACTATCCATGGCCAGCGGCCCAATAGCCCTAGCATTATCTGGATTACGTGGCATTCCGCTAACTTGCTGGGCTTAGTTTCTTACGCCCGCATGCCGTGGGCGCACGCCTGCCAATCTTTTATTTCTAGTGGTTGGACAGGCCTTGTGGCACAGGGTTGGGTAGAAGCCACCGGCCTTACCGCCGCCCGCCTGCCGCCGGAAGGCACTGGCAACCCACGCGCCGCCATGAAGCAAATGGTAAATGCCCTGCGGCAGAACATGGATGTGGTGGTGGCGGTGGATGGCCCGCACGGCCCGGCGAATGTGGTGAAGCCCGGCGCACTTTGGTTGGCGCGGCTTACGGGTTGCCCCATTGTGCCCGTGGGCGCGGCGGCCCAACCCGTGTGGCGTTTGCCCCGGTGGGATAAGCAACAGGTGCCCCTGCCCGGTGCGCGCCTACGGTTGGTGTTTGCCCCGCCACTCTATGTGGCCCGTGGTGAAGAGATTGATGACGCACTGTGTACCAAAACGGCCCAAATTTTGAACGAAGCGATGCAGGAAGCACAGGTGCGGCTGAATGGATGATGAACCTTACACGTATGAGGGTTGTTTTGTGAATCCGTCATACTCGCGAAAGTGGGTATCCACAACTCAGCTCATAGACTCCCGCTTTCGCGGGAGTGACGGTCTGCGGAAGGTGACTTATTTGCATGAGGCCTTTAGCTCGAACGGCCCATAGAGGAGAAATTGATGACTGACCGAACCTTACCCAATTTACTGCGTTTGGCCTTAGTGGGCATGGGCCTGATGCAATTGAGCTTTGGCGCAACCGTGCTGATTAATCCAGAAGCCATTAACTCACTATGGCCGTGGCCGCTTACCACTATTTCTACGCGGCTGTTGGGTGCTAGCACGCTCGTCTCAGTGCCGCTCGCCCTCGGCGCGGCGTGGTTCAACCGCTGGTCAGCCGCCCGCATCCCACTTGTAATGATGCTAACTTACCGGGTTTTGCAAATTGCGGCTGGGCTGGTGCATTTTGGGCGGTTTGATATAACGCAACCTACCACATGGAATTATTTTGGTGGCGGAGGGCTAATGTTGGCCGTGCTAGCCTTTGCTTTGGTGCGCGGGCACACCTTGGGCCAACCAGCAGATGATGGGCACACTTGGTTGCGCGGGCAGGCGGCGCTGGTGATGGATAACATTGGGCGCATGGCCTTTCGCGCTATTGCGGTGTTGTTTGTGGTGCTAGGCGGGTTGTTTTTTGTGCTGGGTGAAAACGCCGCGTGGCTGTGGTTTGAAGCGCCGGGCGCGCTCACAGGCCTCACGGCGCGTTTGTTTTCTTCGCCCATGGTGGGGTTGGCGTTGGCCGCTTGGTTAATCTCTAACGCCAAACAGTGGCGGGAGGTGGGCTTGCCAGCGGCGGGCATGGCTACATTTGGTGTAGTGGGCTTTCTGGTTTTGCTCATGGAAAATGCGGCCGTGCAACCGCCCACGCCGTTAGGCTATCTCGTGGCCGCCACGCCGCTCATTCTGCTGGGCATGGGCGGGTATTTGCTGTGGCCGGGCCGCGCGCGGGCGTAAGGCCTACGTACGATTTAATCTCACGGTTGAAACCCGTGGAAGCATGCGCATTATCTTCACGGACGCACAAAAAGAGCTGGTCTCAAGACCAGCTCTTTTTATTGCTTACGCGTTGTGGAATTCGCCTTCTACTACATCGCCTTCATCGCGGCGCGGGCCGCTTTGCGGGCCATTGGGGCCTTGCGTGCCGCCGTACTGATTCTGGCCGCCTGCGTACATTTGCTGGCTCAACGCATAAGTGGCCTGTTGCACCGTCTCGGTGAGTTGTTTGATGAGGCTCACCTCTTCACCCTTAATGGCTTCACGCAACTCGGCAATGGAACGCTCAATCTTCTGCCGGTCAGCGGTGGGCACTTTCTCGCCCAAATCTCGCAGAGCTTTCTCTGCCGCGTAGGCCAAAGAGTCACCACTATTGCGGGCTTCAATCAGCTCACGGCGCTGGCGGTCAGCCGTTTCGTTTTTCTTGGCTTCGTTCACCATGCGCTCCACATCTTGCTTGCTCAGGTTGGTGGAGGCCGTAATCTTCACCGTTTGCTCTTTGCCGGTGGCCTTATCTTTGGCGCTCACGTTCAAGATGCCGTTCGCGTCAATATCAAACGTTACTTCCACTTGGGGCACGCCGCGCGGCGCTGTGGGGATGCCCTCTAGCCGGAAGTGGCCCAACGGCATGTTATCGGCCGCCAGCGGGCGCTCACCTTGCAGAATGTGAATATCCACCGCCGTTTGGTTATCTTCTGCCGTGCTAAACACTTGGCTCTTGCGCACCGGGATAGTGGTGTTGCGCTCAATCAGCGCCGTCATCACACCGCCCAGCGTTTCCAAGCCTAGTGAAAGCGGCGTCACATCCAACAGCAACACATCTTTCACCTCACCGCCCAACACACCGCCCTGAATGGCCGCGCCAATCGCTACCACTTCATCCGGATTCACGCTCTTGTTGGGCTCTTTGCCGTTGGTGAGCTTACGCACTAATTCTTGCACCATGGGCATGCGCGTAGAGCCGCCCACCAAAACTACTTCATCAATTTTGTTGGCCGCAATGCCCGCATCGCGCAGAACGGCCTCGAACGGTGTGCGGCACCGCTTGAGTAAGTCTTCCGTCATTTGCTCAAATTTGGCCCGGCTCAACTTCAGCAAAAGGTGTTTGGGGCCATTGGCATCGGCTGTGATGAAGGGTAAGTTGAGTTCCGTTTCACTCACCGTAGAAAGCTCAATCTTGGCCTTCTCCGCCGCCTCGCGCAAACGCTGGAGTGCCTGCCGGTCAGCGTGCAAATCAATGCCTTCTTGCGTGCGGAATTCATCGGCGGCCCAACTTACAATCTTTTGGTCCCAGTCATCACCACCGAGATGCGTATCGCCATTAGTGGCTTTCACTTCCACCACGCCGTCACCCA
>JAEURM010000179.1 GCA_016789245.1 Anaerolineales bacterium | reverse complement strand
AGAGACGATTGATAAGGCCATGAAGATGATGGGGATGCCGTGAGTTCTGCCAGCCAAGGTTTACCACAATCAAGAGCCTTTATCGCCACGAAAAGACACGAATTTGCACGAATTGTTCGTGTCTTTTCGTGCAAATTCGTGGCGCTAGTTTTGCTAGCGGCCTGTGCGCCGAGTACGCCGCTGGCCTCCACCGCCGTTCCCACGCCGGTAAAAGTTGCCTCACCCACGCCGCTTCCAACGGCCACGCTGATTCCAGCCACCGCCACCACCATTCCCTCGCCCACGCCCATCCAACTGCCCAGCCCTACCGCTCTGCCAGAAACCGTGTTGTTGTTTACGGGGGACATTAACCCGGCGCGCTGTGTATACACTATTGCCCAAGAAAAAAATGATATGGCCGCGCCTTACCGCGCCGTGGGCCAAATTTTGCAAAACGCCGATTTAGCCATCGGTAGTTTGGATGCATCTATTTCAGATTACAACCCGCCCAGCCCGTGCGCGGAGTTTCACCGCAATTTGCTGGCCCCGGCGGAAGTGGTGCAGGGCATGCAGTGGGCCGGTTTTGATTTGATGGGCGCGGCCACCAACCACGTAAAGGATTGTGGCCTGCAACGCGGCTGTGACCATGAATCACTTTTGGATACTATCACCAATTTGCGCTCGGTGGGCATTGAGCCGGTGGGCATTGGTAGCAATTTGGCAGACGCTACCACGCCCGTTATCAAAACCATCAACGGCGTTCGGTTTGCTTTCCTCGGCTTTGCTGGAATTAATGAGAACGTGTTTGCGGCTGAATCTACGCCGGGCGCCGCGCCGCTGTTGAAGGAAATATATGTGGAGGCCGTGCGGCGGGCGAAAGCGCAGGCCGATGTGGTGATTGCTCTGCCGCATTGGGGGCGTGAGTTTACGGGGGCCATTTCTTGGGAGCAAACACGCGCGGCGGAAGCTTTGGCCGAGGCGGGCGCTATGCTGATTGTGGGTAACAACCCACATCATGTGCAAGGCGTGGAGCGTTTGCCCAACGGCGCGTTGGTGGCCTACGCGCTGGGTAATTTTGTGTTTGATCAAGAATGGTCAGATGGCACGCTGTACACCATTCAGGGCGTCATGCTCAAAGTCACGTTTCGTGGCGCGGAGTTGGCGGAGTATGAACTCATCCCCATCCGCATTTATGATAATTACCAGCCGCGCCTGCCGCCGCCCGAAGAAGCCGCGCAGATTCTGCAAGACGTAGCAGATTCACTGGCCACGCGCCCGGGACGATAGCGGATGGCAGATAGCCGATGGCCGTTATCAGCTATTAGCACTCTGCTGTTTGTCATCCGCTATCCGCGAAAAATACCTACTTATCCGCCGTTTTGCTCACTACCCACCAAATCTGGCGGTTGCGCTATTCGGATTTTTGTTCTATTATCGGCAAGCAACTTAGTGGAAATCTCACAGGCAATTGGGCCTGACTAGAAGTAAGCGCCACTTTGTAAGGAAATAGCATGTACCACAAAATTACCCTCATTGGCAATTTAGGGCGGGACCCAGAAATGCGCTACACCCCCTCTGGCCAAGCCGTGGCTAACTTTAGCATGGCCACCACCGAGAAATGGACGGGCCAAGACGGCCAATTGCAAGAACGCACCATTTGGTGGCGCGTGAGCGCGTTTGGCAAGCAAGCCGAAACCATCAACCAATACTTGAAAAAGGGAAGCAAGGTGTATGTGGAAGGCCGTATGCAGGCTGACCCCAAAACCGGTGGCCCGCGCATTTACACTCGGCAAGATAACACCGCTGGTTCCTCATTTGAAGTAACCGCCTCTACCATCAAATTCCTTTCCAGCCGCGGTGAGGGCGGCCCCGCACCCACGGGTAGCGGCATGACGCATGAACCGGATGCGATGATTGAGCCGGTTGACGATATCCCCTTCTAAATCAATATGCCACCTAAAACAGCCGTCGTATCGGGTTTGAGCGACGGCTGTTTTATTACGTCTCTTGTAAGGAGTTGCCATGTCTGAAACGCCAGCCCCGGCCACCCCACCACAACCACCGCCCGCGCCCGCCCAGCCGCAAATGCAAATTGAACTGCCCGGCAACTTGGAAGCGGTGTACAGCAACTTTGCCCTCATCACGCACGCGCCTTCGGAGATGGTGTTGGATTTTGCCCGCCTAATGCCCAATGTGCCCAAATCCCGTGTGTACGCCCGCATCATCATGACGCCACTCAACGCCAAACTGCTTTTGCGCGCCTTGGCCGATAACTTGGCCAAGTACGAAGCACAGTACGGCGAAATCACCATCCCCACCGGCTTGGCTGATCAGCTCTTTAAGCCCGGCAAACCGGAGTAGATTTCTCAACACGAATTTCACAAATTTCACGAAAACTTCGTTCGGGTCAATTCGTGAAATTCGTGTCTAGTGTTTGTCAGTTTCATCCGTTTTTAACAATCATGCAAAACTTAGACTCCCTCGCTGACCGCATCCGCCAGAATTTTTCTGCCAAGAACAAGGCACGCGATAACGCGGTGGAGCGTTCCCGCACGCTCATCCGCCACTGCTCACTAGCCATCCGCGCCGTGCACCGTGATGAGCGCGAAGAAGCGCAAAAGCAAATTCAAGCCGCACGCGAGTTTGTACACGCCATTGGCGAAGATTTGGCTCCGTACCCGGATTTGTATCACGCCGGTTACAGCCAAGATGCCATGAAGGAATTTGCCGAGGCCAACATTGTGTACGCGCTGGTAAACGGTGAAACCTTGCCAGAGCCGGAAGCGTTGGGCGTGGAATACGCGGCGTACCTGAATGGTTTGGGTGAAGCGGCTGGTGAACTGCGCCGCCGTTGTTTGGATATTATGCGGCACGGCCACACCGAAGAAGCCGAGCGGCTGTTAGAAGCGATGGATGAGATTTATTTATTGCTCGTCACCATGGATTATCCAGATGCGATTACGGGCGGCCTGCGCCGCACTACAGACTTAGTGCGCGGCGTAACAGAGCGCACGCGAGGTGATTTGACCATGAGCCTGCGCCAACAACGCCTGCAAGAAGCGCTAAAGAGCTTTGAAGAACGCAAACAGTAAAATCCCAAACACTAATTCCAAATATCAAAATCTATTTTGAAATAACCATTCACCACTAACTTTTTATGCGCGTTATCCGGGCTTCTGAAATTGGCGAATACTTGTTTTGCAACCGCGCGTGGTGGTTGCGGGCCGTGCAAGGCCATGCCTCCGCCAATGTACGTGAGCTGGCCGAAGGCACTGCCGCCCATACGCAACATGGCCGTGCCGTTGGCCTAGCCGCTGGGTTGCGCGCGGGAGCGTTGGTGCTGTTCATCATCGCGCTTGTGTTTCTTTTTCTCAACAGCGTATGATTTGGTTTGTACTCTTTTTAGTTTTGGCGCTGGCGCTGTGGCTATTGGCCGGGCGCGTGCGGCACAGCACCGGCTTACCCACCGGGCAGGTGGTGTACAGTGACACCGGCGCATGGGGCCGCGTGGAGCGGCCCTTGTTTTCACAAAGTTTGCAACTCACCGGCAAGCCAGATTATTTAGTGCGAGAGAGTGGGGCGCTGATTCCCGTAGAAGTGAAATCTGGCCGGGCGCCGGCCAGTGGCGCTTACGCCGCGCACATTTACCAACTGGCCGCGTACTGTGCGTTGGTGCAAGAAGCGTACGGGCAGAGGCCGCACTATGGTTTGATTAAGTACGCCGATAAACTTTTGCGCGTGAATTACACACGTGAGTTGGAAAATGAGCTTTTGGAATTATTAGATGAGATGCGCACGGATGCTGGCTCGCCAGAGGTGAGCCGCTCGCATGACTCGGCGGCGCGATGCGGCGCATGTGGCTTCCGGGCGGTGTGCGGGCAGACGTTGGCATAGCCGTTTCATTTACCACTCATCCACTCCGCTATAATTTTCACCACTATGCCTGTTATGCCGCCCAAAAGTTTGCTCATTCTTTATCATCCCAAAGCGGAAGGTGCTTTGGATGTAGCCGATGAAATTGTAGGCTACTGCGCCGGGCGGCTAAGCGTGGCGCGTTTGGCTATTGATGAAGCATTAGCGCACGATGTAACCGGCCAGCATGATTTAGTGCTGGTGCTGGGTGGTGATGGTTCTATGTTGCGGGCTGGGCGCTTAACGGCGGCCAGCGGCGTGCCGGTGTTGGGCGTAAACTTGGGCCGCTTAGGCTTTTTGGCAGAAGTACAACCGAGTGAGTGGCGTGAAGTTTTAGAGCGTGTGCTGAGCGGCGAAGGTTGGATTGAAGAGCGCATGTTGCTCCGCGTGGAGCACTGGCGTGGCGAAGAAATGTTGTGCGCGCACGAAGCGCTGAATGAAGCCGTGGTGGGGCGTGGCACACTGGCACCGCCCGCGCGTTTACGCACAATGATAGATGGCTACGAGCTCACCACCTATGTGGCGGACGGCCTCATCCTTGCCACGCCCACCGGTTCTACGGCTTATGCTTTAGCGGCGGGCGGGCCAATTCTGCCACCGGAACTGAAGAACATTCTACTGGTAGCCATTGCCCCGCACCTGAGCATGGATAGAACCATTGTGTTGGCGC
>JAEURM010000178.1 GCA_016789245.1 Anaerolineales bacterium | reverse complement strand
TTCGCTTCCGAAAGTAGTCGCAAGGCCGAGTTGTGGCCGACCGGACCGAGGTTTAATCTAATTGTCGCCCGCGCCAATAGCGCGTCGATCTGACCCTCGGGGTCTTGGTGGTCCTGGCAAAGTTGCCCACGTTCCACTTGCGCGGCCTCCGCACCGGGCGTGCGGTTCACGCGTAGGAAAATATCTTCCGTGCGGCCAAAATCAGCGCCAATGTTGCCGTGTGAAATATAGAGCGTGGTGGTTTTGGCATTCAGATAATCACTCGCCACCGCCACAATTTTGTACGTTACTTCGCCATTTGGCGTGAGCAAAACAATCTCATCACCCACATTCAGCCGCGCCGTCGCCTTCAACACGCCGTTAATGATGGCGTTGCGGCCACTGGTGAGCGCGGCAAACGCGCTAGCCTTATCGCCATCAGCAAACGTCAAGTCACTCGTCTGTGCGTAGGTTTCCGGTTCAATGCCCAGTATGCCCACTGCCACGCCCTGCACTTCACTGGCCGCAAAGCGCATGGTGCTCACCACCGCCACGCCATCTATTTGGCGCAGTGTTTCCGCCAGTTGTGGTTGTGCGCCCACGTTCATGCCCCACACTGCAATGGTGGGCGGCATCAGCAAGTAATCACTGCTCAGCGTGTTCTTAAGCATATTGATGAACGTGCCGGAAACGCTATTGAGAATGCTGGAGGCCATCACCACAATCGCCAAAGCAATCATGGTGGTGGAGGCCGTTACCGCCGCACGGCTAGGTTGGCGTGTTAGGTTGCCTTCGGCCAGCGCGGCTGTGCCTGCCCGCGCAAAAGCCACCGCCAGCAAAGCACCAAACAAGCGCGCAATCGGTTGCACCAGCGCCGGGCCAATGAGTATTAAGCCCAAAATAAAGAGCAGAGCGCCTACGGAAACCAAGCCACCGTTGCCAGAGATAATGGCCAGTACGGCCAACGTCACACATACTACGCCAACCCAAAAACCAATGCTGGTGAGCGGCTTGAAGAGGGCTTCGCCCACGCTGGGCCGCAGTGCTTCTAATGGCGAGACGCGGCTGGCGGCGCGCGCGGGGAGCAATCCGGCAATCAGCGTAACACCCACGCCCATAGTAATGGAGAGCACTACCAAGCCTACGGTTACGGCCGGTGAGCCAACGCTGATATTGAGAAATTGTTGCCCCACCGAATTAGCAAGACTTAAGGCAAAAGAGCCAAAAGCATAGCCGAGCAATAGGCCAAGCGCTGTGCCAATAATGCCCTGCAACAAGCCTTCCACCAAAATCAATGTGAGGATGGTGCGCTGGCTAGCGCCAATGGCCCGCAACATGCCAATATCACGCCGCCGCTCGGCCACAATGGTGCGGAAGGTATTGAAGATGATGAAGCCGCCCATCAGCAAACCCAGCGTGCCCAAAAAGTTCATAATGGCTTGCGCGGTTTTGATGTTGGTGAGAATCTCCGCCCCGGATTGAATCACACCGATGGTGTAATTTTTGCCCAGCGCCGCCCGAAGCGAATCTTCAATTTGCGTGCGCCGCGCTTCTTCCGCGCTATCAAAGTTGGCGTCAATCACGTTGATTTTGCCCGGCACATCCAGCAATTTTTGCGCTTGCGCCAATGGCACTAGCACCACTTCGTTACCCGGTAAGCGGCGGTGTGGAAGTAGGCCCACAATTTCCAAAGTGGCCAAGCCGGTGGGCGTGGGCAATTGCAGAGTGTCACCCACTGTCACGCCCAAATCTTCGGCCAGTGAGCGTGCAATTACAGCCACGCCTACATCATCAGACGTGATGAAGCGGCCTTCTTCCACGTTGTAAAAGCCAATTGTGCGCAAATCATCCGGCACAGCGCCCACCAACGCTACAGAGGTAACACGGTCAGGCGTGGCCGGGTCGTTATCAAAATAATCGGCGGGCAAGTTGAGGGGCCGCTCTAGCTTTACGGAAACGGTGCGCACGCCCGCCACGCCCGCCACCGTTTGCGCCACTTCGGGGCCAAAAGTTTCGCCGGTTTTGTTGGTAATGGTGGCATCGGTTTGGTCAGCCAAGGCCAGCGCGTTGGCCTGAAAGGCGTTGAGGAAGGCCGGCAGAAGCGTATTCATGCCAAAAATCACCAACACGCCAAACACAATGGCCAGCGTGGTTAGCGCCGTGCGCAGTTTGCGGCCAGCTAAATAACGGGAAGCGAGGGTTAGAGATAACATAGCTTTGCACACTAATTCCACGGATTACACGAAGGGTTCAATTTCGTGCAATCAGTGAAATTCGTGTTTATAGACTCAACACCATTAAACCAAGGCATGCATTCTATCGGTAATTTTTTCTGAGTTAGCGGATTTAGTGGGATCTAACACCGTCTCATCCACAATCGCGCCGTCTTTCAAAAACACAATCCGGTCAGCATAAGCGGCAATGCGCGGGTCATGCGTCACCATCACCACCGCCCGCCCCCACTCATTAGAAACCTGCCGGAGCAAGTTGGCAATCTCCTCCGAGGCGCGAGAGTCTAGATTGCCAGTGGGTTCATCCGCCAAAATTAAAGAGGGTTCAGCCACCAACGCCCGGGCCACGGCCACCCGCTGTTGCTGTCCGCCGGAGAGTTGATCAGGCCGGTGGGTGCGGCGCGGGCCGAGGCCTACTTTATTTAGCCACTCGGTGGCTTTGGTTTTGGCATCAGCAGGCCCTACACCATCCAGTGTTAGCGGCAAAGCGGCGTTCTCCACCGCATCTAATACGGGGATGAGGTTGAAGAACTGAAACACAAAGCCAATTTTGCGGCGGCGCAGTTCCGTGAGTTTTTGGTCATTGAGCACGGAAAGGTCAGCGCCGTCAATCACCACGCGGCCAGAGGTGGCACTATCTAGCCCGCCCAAAAGATGCAGGAGCGTAGATTTGCCACAGCCGCTTGGACCCATAATGGCCACAAATTCGCCCGCGTTCACACTCAGGCTGATGTTGTTGAGGGCCGTGACGGCGGTATCGCCTTTGCCATAAGTTTTGGTGAGATTAAGAACTTGAATGAGAGACATGACTGACTCCAAATAATGTTTTATCAACAGGTGAAAACGGATTTGCTTAATCCGTTCAATCCGTTGATGAACCTAGACGAGCTGGCGCACAATCACTTCCACGGCGCGGGCCACGCCCTCTTCCGCGCCAATTTTTTGGCCGAGCTCGGCGGCGCGGCGTTGCATCTCGGTGTCCGTCAGCATGGTGCGCAGGGCGGCGGCCAGCTTTTCTGCCGTAAGCGCCTTTTGCGGAATGGGCGCTGGCCCAACGCCCAGCGCGGCCACCTGCCCACCCCAAAATGGTTGGTCACCAAAAAAGGGGCAGATGAGCGTGGGTTTGCCAGCGCGCAAACCTTCACCCGTAGTGCCTGCGCCGCCGTGGTGCACCACTGCCGCCATGCGTGGGAATAACCAACTGTGCGGGGCTTCTTTCAGCGCAAAAACATTTTCATTGGCGGCGGCGGCCAACCCGCCCCAGCCCATAGCTAACACGGCGCGCGCTCCAGCCTGCCGCACAGCATCTAATACCAGCCGCGTTTTTGCCTCCGCATCTTCCGAGGGCATACTGCCAAAGCCAACGTATACGGGCCGCGCACCGGCTTCCAAAAAGTTCACTAAATCCGCCGGTGGTTGCCAATTCTTGGGCGCCGGCAAAAACCAAAAGCCGGTGGCCACCGTATCCGTGCCCCAATCGGCCGGCGTGGGCACCAGATGCGGGCTGTAACAATACAATTTAGTTACAGGTTGGCCGCGCAAAACCGCATCATCTTTGAAAGGCGGCAAACCCAGCGCCTCTTTGCGCCATTGGTTAATCATGCCGCGATACGGCGCGCTGACGGCGAACAACAAAAAGTTGTAGCTCAGCCGGTTGAGTGTTGGGCCGAGATTGGCAGACAGCAGAAGCGGGCTAGCAAACTGCCGCGTGGGTGAGTATGCTGGGGCCGCCATCGCCAAAAATGCTGGGATGTTTAACTTCTCCGCTACGTGATAGCCACCCATCGCTTTGGGATGATAAACAATGGCTTGTGAATCTTGCGCCACTTGCCAAACGTTATCCAACATCCGGCGGAGCATGGGCATTACTTGTTTCATTAGGTTCAAGCGGCTCAGGCCTTTGCCCGCAAACGCTTGCTTGCCCTGCTGGCTGTTGGCTAATTCCAAAAACTCAGCGGAGATGGGCCGATGTTCTAAACCGGTAGGTTTGATAAGCTCCGCAAACTGGTCAGCGGTGGCAATGGCCACTCGGTGCCCAGCGGCTTGCAGGCCTAGCCCTAGTGCAATGTAGGGTTGCACATCGCCACGTGAGCCTAAGGTGAGAATGGTAATTTGTGCCATGAATTTAGTGCATCGAATTGCGCGAATTTCTCGAATTGAGTCTTCACGCAATTCGTGGAATTCGATGCAAAAGCGTTAAGCAGTTTTCCGGGGCCGGCCGCGCGGCTTCAATTCTGGCTCCGGCAGTGGTTGGCGTTTTACTTCTTCCAGCCGCGCTTCTAAAATATCTAACCAGCGCAAATCCGCTTCTAAGTGCATGATGGCTTTATCAAACAACAAAATACGGGCTAGCTCTCGGT
>JAEURM010000177.1 GCA_016789245.1 Anaerolineales bacterium | reverse complement strand
CAAGGTGAACTTCATTTTGTCAGCTTGTTACCCGGTCATTGGGTCAGTTAAGTTCCCCAGTCCCTTAAATACAAAAAGTCATAGCCCACGGTGCGGTTGCTGAGTTTGGCAATAACGGGCATCACGCGTTTGAAGTGGTTGCGGCGGATGCGGCCCACCACCATTCTAACGAAGGCTTCATCAAAGCCAGCCGCTATGGCTTCTTCCGGCTTGTAGCGTTCATCCACCAGTAGATACAAAAGTTTATCCACCTGCTCATAGGTTAGGCCCATTTCAGCTTCATCGGTTTGGCCGGGCCACAAATCTGCCGAGGGGGCTTTATCAACAATCACGCCGGGCACGCCCACCGCGCGCGAGAGTTGGCGCACTTGCGTTTTGTATAAATCACCCAGCGGGTTCAGCGCGTGGGCCGAATCACCGTATAGCGTGCTGTAGCCGAGCATGATTTCCGTTTTATTGCCGGTGCCGATGACCAAGCCGCCAAAGGCCGCGCTCTGGTCATATAGCACAATCATGCGCGTGCGGGCCATGATGTTGCCGCGCCGCACGTTGCTCATCTCCGGGAAGCGCGTCAACAGCGGCTCGGCCATTTCCGTAATGGGAATGGTGAGCGAGGACACACCAAGGGCTTCAATACATAGTTGCGCGTGATCGAGCGATTCTTGCGAGGAAGTTTTGTACGGCATGCGCACGGCCAGCACGTTTTCGGGGCCAAGCGCTTCAGCGGCCAAATACAGTGAGAGCGCGGAATCAATCCCGCCAGATAATGCCACAATGGCCCGCGTCAGCCCAGTGCGGGTTACTTCCGAGTGAATAAAAGCCGTAAGGATGCGGCGGGCGAGAGGGGTGTTAATTTCTAAGGTGCTCATAAAGTTGCGTGAAGCGTGAAACGTGGGAAGCGAAGCGACTCTCACGTTTTACTCTAGCCCTTATCGCGTGCTCCGGCATTCCCAGCGGTGATGCGGGCAATTTCGCGGGCCACCAGTGCGTGGCGTTCATCGCGGAGCAAGGGCAGGCGGGCGCGCGTGCGGTGCAGTTGGTTCAAATCAAATTGCGTCAGCGTGAGCGCTTCTTCAAAGTACGGGCCTTTGGCTAACTCCGTGCCGTTTGGGTCAAAGGCAATGGAGCCGCCCCAAAAGTTCAGGCCATCTTCAAAGCCCACTTTGTTGCTGTGGGCAATAAACGTGGTGAACAGGCTGGCGTATGCTTGTAAAACGTGCTCCACCCAGCGGGAGCTTTCTAACTGCGGCGTAGCGTTAAGGCCGCGGCCCGGCGAGGCGGATTGAAACAGCATTACATCCGCGCCATCCAGCCAAAGCAAGTACGGGGCGGAGGCGTGCCAAAAATCTTCACACACCAACATGCCCAGCCGGCCAAAACGCGTATCAAAGGCGCGCACCGCATCACCCCACGCAAAGAAGCGGCCCTCATCAAACAGGCCGTAAGTGGGCAAGTACACTTTGTGATGTACGTGCTTCACTTCGCCTTGCGAAAGATAGGCGGCGGCGATGAAAAAACGGTTGCGGCTGTCTTCATCTACGAAGCCCACCATTAAATCTATGTTGCGGGCTTTGCTGGCGGCCAGCAGTGGGCCAAACACGGCATCCTCGGCTGTGGGGCGGTGCGCTACGGTGGGTACTAAATCTTGCAAAACGTAGCCGGTGAGCGATAGCTCCGGAAAGATGAGCACATCCACGCCCTGCTTGGCCGCTTCATCAATATAGGCCAAATGTTTTTCTAAGTTGGCGGGCACATCGCCCAGTTTGGTGTTGAGTTGAGCTAAGCCAAGAGTTAACATGAGGATTGGGGATTGGTTATTGGTGGTTAGTAATTGGGGCTTGGGATTTTCTCTGCGAGAGAAGCCATGCGGCGGTAGCGGCCACCAGCACTATTGCGCCGCCAACGGTATCTAGGCGGAAGCCGCTGAAGAGGGGCATGGGGTCTCCACGTAGGAAGCTGATGGCAAACGCGCCCAACGCGGCTTGGCTGAGCGCGAACCAGCCGCGCGTGCCTTCCGGCCAGCCCTGCCGCCGCGTGCCATAGACTGCCAGCAACGCAAACACACTCCACGCCGCGCCCAACATTTGTGTAGGCCAGCGCGCGGCTTGCACACCGTAAATATCTGGCGAGACGGAGGCATACCACGCGCCCGCGTTCACTTCTTGGCCGTACGCACAACCGGCGGCCCAACAGCCGCTCCAAATAAGTAAGCTGAGGAGCGGAATAACGATAGCCGCCGCTTCTAAAATTGGCATGAGCGGTTGCGCCGTGCGGCGTGCCCACCACCACGCGCCCAGCAGGCCGCCCGCCACCGCGCCCACCCAACTCAGGCCGCCGCGCCAAATCATCACGGCTTCATCCAAATGCACGGCGTAGTAAGCGCCGTTGGCCACCACGTAAAACAGCCGGGCGCCCAGCACTCCGCCCACCAGCGCGGCGAGGCCCACATCTAAGTGGCGGGTTTTTTGCTCAGCGGGGGCGCGCCAATAGAGCCAGCCTAGCCCCAGCACAAGGCCCAGATTGATGAGCAAGGAGTAGGTATAAAGCGTGAACGGGCCGAGTTGCGCGATGACGGGGAACACACGCGCATTATACAGCGGGCGGCGTAAGCGCTTGTGAACGTAGGCTAATTCTCTTTGGCCACGTGCGCCAGAGCAAAAGGGCAATCAACACAGCGGCCAGCGCCAGCGCCATTTCATACAACGGGATGATGCCGAACGCCCACAGCACAAACGGTAGCCAACCGAGAAGTAGGAGGCCGAGTGCGAAGCCGGTGATGAGCCAGCCTAATTTGGCGGCGGCGCGGGGGTTGGGGGGAAAACTAGAAGCACGGAGCCACAACACTGAACAAACCGCAATTGTTGCTACATAAATCATAGTTATCGGAAGCCAGTTAGGTACAAAGAACAAACCAAAAGAATAGCCTATGAACAAAAGCGTCAGTTGACCGGGAAAAAGAAGAACATCATAAAACTTCATGTAAGGGTTAGCAAAGCTGGGAACGAGAAATACCAAAGTTGCTAGTGTAAGCAATAGTAAAAATAACTTGCCCAAATTAACAGTTGTGCTGAGTTTTCCAGTTTCGTTAGAGATTTTTGCCCAAACACTTAGGCTTAGCGCAAACCAAATAATAAATATCCAAAATGGCAAAGCGATCAATTCTGGTGAAATTACTGCAAGGGCATCTTGTATCGAAGTTGCTTGCAAGCGTGTTGGTAAAGCTCCCATAACTGCGTAACGCTCCCAACTATTATCGGGCTTGATAATCACAATACCTTCATTGCCTGAAGCAACAATCACAGAATAACCATGTGAGTTTCCTAGAATTGTTAAATCTACTAAATCCCTTTCGAGTGGCCCCGCTATCTTTACGCGGCGAATAAACTCTAGCCGTTCTTTTGGGTATTGCCAAGTGGTTTGCCAAGTTTTTCCACCATCAAGCGATTTTTCAACTCGATTTTCGTCAGGGAGCTGATAGCAGATTTGTATGTTATCAGGCAGGCAATCTGTGATGGGATAGCTCAGTGGTGTTCGCAGGGTGGCCGAAACAACGTCCGATACGGTATCAGCTACTTTCCAGCTTGCCCCTCCATCAGAGCTTTCCACCAAATCAGTTCCGTTTTTCTCCCAATCCTCAAGTCTTGCATACACTTTTGATTCGTCAGCGGTTAGTCTTACCACATAGCTCCAATAAAATGTGGGGGGTTGATCTGCGAGCATTGCCAGCGCCGCCACGCACAGCGCGGCCAGCGCCAGTTTGCCGGACGGCTGAGGGGCGCGCTCGCGCTCTAAACTGCGCCAGAGGAGCCACGCTGGAAGTAGCATCACCAGCGCCCAACAATCGGTTGGGTCAAGCACAATGCTTACGGGGCCGCCCCACACGGCGCTCAGCGCGGCGCGGGTGAGGGCGTTGGCCCAGAGCGTGGTTTTCATCAGCGCAAACCAGCCGCCAGTGAGGGTGAGCGCCAAAAGAAACGTGAGGCGGGCGGGCAAACGCGCCGTGCCCAACAGAGCGGCCAGCAAGAATGGGAAGAAAAACAGGCCGGCAAAATCACTTAGTTTTCCAGTCAGAACAGATGGCGCGGCGGCCTTGAGCCAATGGTCATTCAGTAGGAGCAGGGCAATGCTGAGGAGGGTGAGCGGGTGGCGGAGGGCGCGTAGGCTGAGGTAAGTGGCGGGCATGGCGTTTCTCCCAATATGCCCAGTGTAGCCACTTCTCTATTCACCCGCTTGATAAAGTTCTGACAATTTTTGGGGCGGGGCGGGCCGCTAAGCATCTTTATACTTTTCTTGCAATTGGGTGCTTAAACTATACAAGCCTAACCCGCCATTTGATTGACGCCTTCGCGTTTTACTATAAAATTGCGGCATCCTATCTTCTCAAGGAAATACAATGCCAGAGTTCGCCGTCGAATTACGCGACGTGAGCAAACGCTTCCCCGGCCCGTCGGGTGAAATTGTGACCGCCGTCAACAATATCACCATGCAAATTAAAGACGGCGAATTTTTCTCCATGCTCGGCCCCAGCGGCTGTGGCAAAACCACCAGCCTGCGTATGATTGCCGGGTTCGAGCTTCCCACGGGCGGTGAGATTTA
>JAEURM010000176.1 GCA_016789245.1 Anaerolineales bacterium | reverse complement strand
GCGCCACAGCCGCGCCACGCGCGTACAAATCACGTTAGCCTTTGAGCCTCAGCAAACGCGTTTAGAAATTATTGATAACGGACATGGTTTTGATTTGGACTCAGCCCGCAAAGGTGTGGGGCTTGAATCTATGCGTGAACGGATTGAAAGAATTGGCGGCTCGCTCGCGGTTGAAAGCACTGCCAACGGAACCCGCATCATGGCGCGAGTTGAGCGCGTTGAAGATTAATTCCTTAGCCCTATGAATCCTCACATAGCTGTTCGCCCTGCCGAAATTACCGATGCCGCTGAGTTGGCGCGCTTGAATGTTGCTTTCAACGGGGGCAGTGAACCAGCGGCGGCTTTGGCGCAACGTTTACAAGACCCGCGCCGCGTGGAAACGCCCTTGTTGGCGGAAGTAGCGGGGCGCGTAGTGGGCTTCGCCGCCGTGCGCGTGGTGCCCTCTGTGTTCTACCCGGAGCCGCGCGCTGAGTTAACTGAACTGTACGTAGAGCCAGAGTATCGGCGGCTGGGCGTGGCCCGCGCTTTAGTGGCTGAGGCAGAAATTTTGGCGCGCCAGTTAAGCGCTAACAGCTTAGTGGTACTTACTGGGGATGATAATGCGCCTGCCCTAAAGTTGTATCAGGCGCTTGGGTTTGAGTTGGATGATGTTTCCTTGAGCAAACATTTGAGCGAGAGTAATGAATGATGAGCAACCCCATCACTTTAGTGATTGCCGATGACCATGCCGTGGTGCGCGGCGGCGTGAGAGCGTTTTTAGACGCGCAACCGGATATGTATGTGCTGGCGGAAGGGGAGAACGGCGCGCAGGCCGTGAAGCTGGCGGAAGAGCACGCGCCGGATGTGGTGCTGATTGATTTGCTCATGCCCGGCATGGATGGTGTTGAAGCTACGCGGCACATTAAGCGCGTCAGTCCGCGCACGCAAGTGGTGGTGCTCACCAGCTATCATGAAGATGAACACATCTTTCCGGCTTTACGCGCTGGGGCCATTTCCTACTTGCTCAAAAGCGTAAAAATGGATGAGTTGGCGGAAGCTGTGCGCCGCGCCGCACGGGGGGAGGCCACTTTGCACCCCAACGTGGCCGCGCGCGTCATTCAAGAAGTGCAAGGCCCCCGCACCGAAGTGGCCAACGTCTTCACCGAACTCACCGCACGTGAACTCGATGTGCTTAAACTCATTGCCGCCGGTTCCAGCAACGCCGAGATTGCCGCGCGGTTGGTAATTACGGAAAATACCGTCAAAGGCTACGTCAGCAATATCCTTAGCAAACTGCACTTGGCAGACCGTACCCAAGCCGCCGTGCTAGCGTGGCGCGAGGGTGTGGTGCGCCGCCCGGCTGGCTAACTCCCAACTCCAGTCTCAGTCTAAACAGGCCTCTAGTCTCGTTTCAATTATCAGCTTTGCCGTTATCCTGTATTGGTTCACAATCCGGGAGTTTTTATGCGGCTCTTCCAATCTCTTCAATGGAAACTAACTTTTAGTTACACACTTGTCACTGTGTTGGCAGTGCTGATTGCCGTGGGCTTGCCCTTGTTGTTCCTTTTGCCGTCTGTGCGGGCTGGCCTGTTCAGCTCTTTGAACTCCAGCATGACTGAAGGTGTGAGTGCTGTAGCGGGCGATTTGGGCCAATACTTTCAAACTAACCCGCCCAACGCCCTCAGCTTGCAAAAGCATATTCAAGAACGCTTTGGCTCTGAGATGCTCTTACAAACCGCCTTTCAAATAGTAGTGGTAGATGCTGACCAACGCTTGCTAGCCGCTTGGCCGCTGGAGGCAAACTTAAATCTCGGCGAGAACTTCACCGGTGAAGGCTATCCGTGGTTGAGCGACTTTATCCCGCGCGCACTTAAGGGCGAACGCACTTCTGGTAGTTTATATGACCAGCAATTTTCTGCGGCCATGCCAATCACTAACCAAAGTGGCCAAGTGGTGGGTGCACTCGCTATGGCAGGGAGCTGGCCCGGCTCGGATGAATTCTTTTGGCTTCTAGGGACTGTGTTGATTTTATTGCTCATCGCGGTGGCGTTGGTGGTAGGCACCGCCTTTGGTTGGCTAGCTTCACGCGGCCTCACACGGCGGCTCAACGCCGTCATGCACACTACCCAAGCGTGGGGGCAGGGCGATTTTTCGCAGACCATTCATGATGCTTCTGGCGATGAAATTGGGCAACTTTCCCAGCGCCTAAACTCTATGGCCGAAGCCTTGCAAGGGATATTGCAGACGAAACAAGCGTTGGCCGCCACGGAGGAGCGCAACCGCCTCGCGCGTGAGTTGCATGACAGTGTGAAGCAACAGATTTTTGCCACCACCATGCAGTTGGGCGCGGCACGCGAATTGCTAGAGCGTGACCCGCAAGCCGCGAAGAAACATTTGGCCGATGCGGAACAACTGGCCACCACCGCCCGCGAAGAACTTACTGGCCTCATCCGTGAACTGCGACCAGCGGCGTTGGATGGGCGCGGCTTAGCCGAAGCGTTGCGTGAGTATGTGGCCGATTGGTCCCGGCGCACGCAAATTCAAAGTGATGTGCGCGTGCGCGGTGAACGTTCTGTGCCGCTGGAAACGGAGCAGACGTTGTTCCGCGTGGCGCAAGAAGCGTTGGCCAATGTAGCGCGGCATAGCCACGCCAATCATGTGGCCGTAGAATTGATTTACACCAACACCAGCGTGGCGCTCGGCATCGGTGATAATGGGATTGGTTTTGAAACTGAAAGCGTGAAGCCCAAAAGTGTTGGCTTGGCCTCCATGCGTGAGCGGATGGAAGCCCTAGGCGGCTACTTGCAAGTGGTGAGCCGCCCCAACGCTGGCACGCACATCGTAGCGTCATGCCAACACACTCAGCCCAATGCCTGAAATTACGCTCTTACTGGTAGATGATCATGCCGTGGTGCGGCAAGGCGTGCGTGCCTTCCTCAACACTCAGCCAGATTTGAAAGTAGTGGCGGAGGCCGCCTCCGGCGCGGAGGCGGTGGAACTGGCGGCCAGCCACATCCCCGATGTGATTTTGATGGATTTGGTGATGCCGGGCATGGATGGCGTAGAAGCCACGCGGCAAGTGAAGCGCGTGAGTCCACGTTCCCAAGTAGTAGTGCTCACCAGTTACCATGATGATGAACACATCTTCCCGGCCCTGCGCGCCGGCGCGCTCTCTTACGTGTTGAAAGATTTAAGCCCAGAAGAGCTGGGGCAAGCCATTCGCAAAGCCGCCCACGGCGAGGCCGTGCTTCATCCGCGTGTGGCCGCCCGCGTCATCAAAGAACTGCAAGGTGAGCGGCCAGAAACGCCCAACCCGTTTACGGAGTTAAGCGCGCGTGAACTAGAAGTGCTAAAGCTGATTGCGGATGGCCTAAACAACGCCGAAATCGCCGCGCGGCTAGTGCTCAGCGAAAAGACTGTGAAGGGCCACGTCAGCAACATCCTCAGCAAATTGCACTTGGCAGACCGTACCCAAGCCGCCGTGTTAGCGTGGCGGGAGGGCGTGGTGCGGAGATAAAAAATGCGGCGGCCACATTCATAGCCGCCGCATATCACAAGGGGTTAGGCTGGCTTCTCTTCCCGCTCAAATTCAGATATTTCTTTCAGAGAGCTGGTGGCCTTGTAAGGCTACGTTGGCAGGCGTGAGGCGGCGCTAGCCGCGCGGCCAACATCGCCCTCCCGGTACCGTGTTTTTAGGTGGGGGAATTGGTCATAAAGCCAACCAACAAAATCAAAGCAAAACTAACCATTTTATGATTTGGTTTGATTGATACTTGCTTCAGATGACTATGGAGAGTATCAGTTTATGAAACCGCTTCGTTTTACGCCGCGTCAATTATTTCTAAGTTTTTTGGTAGGTGGCTTGGTTATTTCTGGGCTTTTGCCAACGCAACCGGCCAACGCTGCTATTGGGTTTATCAAAGAAGTGGGGACTGCCAGCACTAAAACCGCTGGCACTGCCACTTCCATCACTGTTCCGGCGGGCGGTGTAACAGCGGGCAATAGCTTAATTGTGTTGTTTTCCATGAACGATAATAGCAATGCGGTAGCGGTGACCGACTCACGTGGTAACGTTTACACTGTAGATGCTGACGCCAATGCTGGCACGAATGATCGCGTGCGGACAGTGATTCTTTCAGCGCATAACGTCACGGCACTGAACGCTGGGGATCTGATTACGGTAACGCATACTTCAATTGGCGCCCGCTCACTGAGCGTGGTGGAGTTTACTGGCCTTGCCCCAAGCGGCGCTTTAGACCGAACTGGCACGGCGATTAATCAAAGCTCAACGCCTTCAGTGGCAATAACCCAAACAACTCAACTTGCCAATGAATTAATCATTGCGAATTTTGGGTTGGATGGCCCGCTGGATGATGATTTTACGCGCGATGCGGCCTATACGGCGCTCACCGAGGTGGGCACGACGGGTGGCGCACCCGCTTCTAACAACACTATTAACCCGTTGTATCGCATTGTTTCGGCTACGGGTATTTACTCCGCCAATAACTCCAACAGTACCTCCAACGGTGCCGTGCGCCGCTGGGCCGCCGCCATTGCCACCTACCGCATGGGCTTCCCCACGCCCACGCCGACCAATACGGCCACGCATACCCCATC
>JAEURM010000175.1 GCA_016789245.1 Anaerolineales bacterium | reverse complement strand
ATTGCGCCTCTGCCGGATATTTATGAAGTGGCCGCCAACGAAAACATTTTGCTAATGGTGGATGACGCGCATGGTGAGGGCGTGCTGGGCACTGGTGGGCGCGGCATCGTGGATCATTTCGGGCTACACGGTAAAGTGGATATTGAAGTGGGCACGATGAGCAAAGCCTTTGGCACGGTGGGCGGCATTGTGGCCGGTAACGCCACGGTGATTGAGTGGCTCCGCCAGCGTGCGCGCCCGTTCCTCTTTAGCTCCGCCATGACGGTGCCCGATGTGGCCGCCTGTTTGGCCGCGCTGGATGTACTGGAAGAATCTACCGAGTTGGTGGATAAGTTGTGGAAGAACGCCCGCTACTTCAAAGCGGAAATTAAGCAGTTGGGCTTTGATACCGGCGTGAGCGAAACGCCCATTACGCCGGTTTTGCTAGGTGAAGCGCCGCTGGCGCAACAGTTCAGCCGCCAGCTATTTGAAAGCGGCGTGTTTGCCATGGCTATTGGCTTCCCCACTGTGCCGCGCGGCAAAGCCCGCATCCGGGTGATGATTTCCGCCGCGCATGAACGCGCCGATTTAGATTACGGCCTAGACGCTTTTGCCAAAGTGGGAAAAACGTTAGGAGTAATTGCCTGAATTTACAACGGGATACGTGAAACGTGAGTATAGTCACTTTATCTTTCACGCCTCCCGCTTCACTGCCCATGACTACCCTCACTGACCTACATGACCAACTCAAATGGAAAACGCGCACGCTGGATTTGATTTTGGAGATTGACCAGCTCCGCGACCAATCGGCCAACGAGCGCGAGATGCTGACGGCCATGACCACTGCCATGACCAGCGCGGTGGAGGCTGAACTCGGCATGCTGTGGGTGACGGATGAAGATTCCGCCGGTGAGCTCCAACTGCGGGCGCTGGTGGACCGCGAGCGGGTTTATGATTCTGCCTCAGCCCCGGCCCTGCGTACGTTGGCGCAAACCGCCATGGAGCAGGGTGAGCCGCACGCCCTCAGCACTGATTTTCAGGTGGCCAGCAAGCCGCTTCATTTTTGCCTCACCACGCCTCTGCGCGTGGGTGAAGAGCATTTGGGCGCATTGCTCCTCCTCAATACCGACCGCGCCTTTAACGGCGGCGAAACGGAGTTAGTGCAAAAGGCCGCTACGCAAATTGATTCAGCTTTGCAACAGGCGCGGCTGGTGCGTGATTTACAGCGCCGCACGCGCGAGTTGGAATTGATAGCCCGCATTGACCAAATCCGCGATGAGGGCGCGGAGATGCAGGCCATGCTCAATGCTGTGTTGGGTGAAATTTGCCGCAACATTGAAGCTGAAACCGGCTTTGTGATGCTGTATGACCGAACGGGCGAAGAACTGCAACTCAACGCGACGGCGGAAGACGGCCTGTTTTTAGCCGATGACGCCGCGCACATCATTCGTGAAACGGCGCAGGAAGCCATTACCACCACTCGCTTAATCAGCCGCACCACGGCCTCTCAAGCGGTGCGTGCCATTGCCGCTCTGCCCCTCATCTTGCGCGATAAAGTGATTGGCGTGCTGGGTGTGGTGAACCGCAAAGGCCGCGCGGCTTTCACGCGCTCGGATGAGCAATTCCTGCGCGCCATCGCCAGCCAATTGGATACGGCCATTTTTGAAAATCTGCAAACCCAACGCCTGCGCGATGCTTTTGGCCAGAGCGTTGGCCCGCGCGTGATGGAGCGGCTGTTGACGACGCATGACCGAGATTTATTGAGCGGCGAGCGGCGTTTAGTCACCACGTTGTTTTCAGATATTCGCGGCTTTACGCACATGTCTGAGCAACTGCACGCCGATTTGCTTCAGGCGGTGATGAATGACCATCTTTCGGCCATGACGGATTTGGTGCTGAAACATGAAGGCACACTGGATAAATACATTGGCGATTGCGTGATGTGCTTCTTCAACGCGCCGGAAGACCAAACTGACCATGCCCTCCGCACCGTGCGGTTGGCTTTGGAGATGCAGGCCGCGCACCACCGTGTAATAGCCCAATGGGCGGGCCGCGTGGCCGTGCCGGGCATTGGCATTGGCATCAGCACCGGGGAAACGATGGTGGGCAACTTCGGTTCTGTGCGGCGTTTGGAATACACGGTGCTGGGGCATGATGTGAACTTGGCGGCGCGGCTGTGCGGCGTGGCTGATTTTGACCAAACGCTCGTTAGCCATGCGACGTACCAATTGGTGAAAGATTTTGTAATGGCTGAGCCCATGCCCGTGATGACGCTTAAGGGCATTGAGGGGGAAGTGATGAGTTGGAATGTAAAGGCGTTGAAATGATGGTGTCGAGTGTCAAAGTGTCCTCCGCTAGTTTTAGGACGCTGGCCTTGGCGGAGGACACGCGACACTGTGACACTTTGACACCCTCCTAGAAAGGAATTTGCAATGACCATTACTTACACTTGGTTAGGGCATGGCACGGGTGCGCTTACGGTGAACGGCCATAAGTTGCTGATTGATCCGTTCTTGGATGGCAACCCGGCGGCCAGCATCACGCCTGCACAAGCGGAGGCGGATTTTATTCTGGTTTCTCACGGGCACGGAGACCATGTGGCTGACGCGGCGGCTATTGCCACGCGCACCGGCGCTACGGTGATTAGTGTATTTGAGATTTGCAACTGGCTGGGCGCACAAGGCGTGAAAGCTCACGGCCAACATTTGGGCGGCGGCTTTCAGCACCCGTTTGGCTATCTCAAGCTTACGCTGGCCCTGCACGGCTCCGGCTTGCCGGATGGCAGTTACGGCGGCAACCCGTGTGGCTTTTTGCTTACGGCGGGCCACCAAAAAGTGTACTTGGCTTGTGATACCGGCCTGTTTGGTGATATGCAGTTGATTGGGGATGAGGGCTTAGATTTGGCCGTTTTGCCCATTGGCGATAACTTCACCATGGGGCCGAATGATGCCGTGCGAGCCGCCAAGTTTTTACGCGCCAAGCACATTATCCCGGTGCATTACAACACTTGGTCACTCATTGCCCAAGATGCGGCGGCGTGGGCCAAACGCGTGGAAGCGGAAACCAACTCCAAAGTACATGTGCTAACGCCGGGTGAGGCTTTTAGCCTTTGAGAACTCGTCAACAGATGGCTTCGCCAAACGAACTGACTTGATGTTGTGAACTACTCAAAAGCCCGTTGCTGGCTCCAAGCCAGCGACGGGCTGATATTTTTATTCATCCACACACTCCACCAGCGCCTGCCACGCTAACTCCACATCTTCTGGTGTGGTGCGCCAGTTGCTGAAGGCGGCGCGGAGGCCGGGCACGCCGCCATACACCGTGGGCGTTAGAAAGACACGGCCATCTTCGCGTAGGCGGCTCACAAGTTTCTGCACGCGCTCACCACTCACTTCACCGGCTAAAGTAAAACACACCACGTTCAAGCGCACGGGGGCTAACAAGCGGAAGTGCGCCGAAGCGGCAATCTTCTCACCTAGCCCAGTGGCTAAAGTACAACACCGCTCCACAATTTCTTGGTAGCCCTCCCGCCCGTAAGCGTGCAGAGTGAACCACGCGGGCAGGGCGCGCAGGCGGCGCGAGTTCTCCGGTGAGAGATGCACAAAATCTGGCGGCTCCGCCACTGAGCCGAGGTACGCGCCGCTGTTTTGAAACACCGCCAGTTGCAAATCACGGTGGCGCGTAAACAGCATGGCCGCGTCATACGGTACGTTTAGCCATTTGTGTGCATCAATAGTAATGCTATCCGCTTCAGTTAAGCCGTTTAGCAGAGACGCGTACTTGGGTGAACACGCCGCAAAGCCGCCGAAGGCCGCATCTACATGCAACCAAAAGTTGTAACGCGCTTTCAAGCTGGCAATGGTCGCCAAATCATCAAAATCCACCGTGTTCACTGTGCCAGCGTTGGCCACCACAATGCTTGGCGCACCGTACGCCGCCAGCGCTTCTTCCAGCGCGGCCACCTCCACCGCTTCACGGTTGCCACTCAATACTTTCACTTTTTGCAAACTGGCGCGGCCTAAGCCCAGCATGGCCAACGCTTTGTACGTGCTACTGTGCGCCTCGCCGCTGAAAACGCGGATGGGCGGAAGTGCTTGCAAGCCGTTTTGTGCCGCACTAAAACCATTTTGCTGAGCGGCCCACTCTCGCGCTAACGCCAGCCCAGCGAAGTTGGCCATGGTAGCGCCCGTAACAAACGTGCCACTAAAACTATCCGGCAGGCCGAAGAGTTGGCGTAGGAGGGCAATGGCTTCTAATTCAACGTTAGGCGCGTTGGAGTTGGCGGCGTGCGAGAGATTTAGATCATACGCACTCGTCAGCCAATCACCCATGAGTGAAGAGGGCGTGGAGCCGCCGGTGACGAAAGCCCAAAAGCGCGGGCCGTTGCTGGCTGGCATTTCATTCCCAAACTTTTGCAAAAAATGTTGCAGTGTAGCTTCTGCGCCAAGGCCGGTGGCGGGCAAAGCTGGTACCGCCGTGCGCGTGAACGGCGTGGCGCAGGCGAGCCAGACGCGCACCTTCGAGGCGGGTGCCGACTACACGCTGCTCGTGCACGGCGGGGCCGCGGCGCCCACGGTCGTGCGCGTGGCCGACGACAACCGGCTGCCGACGACGGCCA
>JAEURM010000174.1 GCA_016789245.1 Anaerolineales bacterium | reverse complement strand
TGAAAACGAGTGAAAGTGTGGAGATTGTGGTGCGCGCCCCCACTCTGCCCGCCGTGCTGTGGATTTCCGAATTGGAAGCTAGCGGCTTACCCGTGGCAACGGCTATGCTCACACCAACTGCGGCCAGCACCACGTACACGCCGCACAGCATCGGTGTGTTCCGGTTCAAAGTCACCGCCGATTGGGCGTATCCCATTTCGGTGACGAGTGTATTTGCTGTGGAAACGTTGAAAACGGATGATACGGAATAGAGCGGATGAAACAGATAAATCCGCTCCATCCGTTTTAAAAAATCCCCCACGCTATAATTTCTCTCATGTCCAATCTCACTTTTTACGAAGACCCTGAAGATATCCCCCAGCCCATGCCGCGCGAAGACGTGCGCTTTGAGAGCGTGCAAACCGAGCCGTACCCGGATGGCCGCCGCGTCAAACTCACCTTCAAGCTCAAGCCGTTTATAGAGCGCCCCAGCGTGGAAGCGTGGGTAACAAATGCCAGCGGCCACATGGTAGCCACGCTCAGCCTGATTGAAGCGATGGATCAGGAATTTGATTTCACCGTTCACTTGCGCGGCCCACAGCCCACCGGCCTGCACACCCTGCACCTTGAGCTGTTTTATGTGGCCGATGTGGAAAAGCCGGACGAAAAACAAATTGTAGATACGCAGGCCGTTGAATTCACTGTTTAGAGTTACGGAATACGCACTACGGATTACGGATTACGTATTGCGTGTTGTGTATTCCGTTTAATCACAATGCAAAACATTCCTCACTGGCAAGTTTTAGAATCTGAGCAACTGTTGGATTTCTCTCCGTGGTTGCGCGTTATCCGGCAAAATGTGCAATTGGGCAACGGCCACATCATCCCCAACTATGTGCTGACGCCCGGGCGCGATTACGCCATGATTGTGGCGTTGACCGATGATGACCAAGTGGTGGTGGTGCGGCAATACAAACATGGCCCAGAGCGCGTGTTGTTTGATTTGCCGGCCGGTTACTTGGAAACGCCGGATGAAGACCCGCTGGCCGCCGCGCAACGCGAATTGCTGGAAGAAACCGGTTATGAAGCCGCGCAGTGGGCCGCGCTCGGCGCTTACTATTTAGATACTAACCGCTCCGCCACACGTGCCCATTTTTTCCTCGCCACTGGCTTACGGGCAGTGGCTGAACAAAATTTAGATGATACAGAAATGCTCACGCACCACCTCCTGCCGCGCGCAGAAATTTTGCCGCTCTTGCAAAGCGGTGAGATGGCCGGTTTGGGTTGCCCGGCGGCGTGGGGCTTGGCCCAGTTGCATTTGCAAGCCACAGGCCGCGCATGAGCACGGACCCAGAATTCCCTGAAGAAAAAGAGCTTCAAACTCGGCACGCCGGTTTGTCCCTCGCGCCCTTTCCGCAATCACTTTTGCATTTCATTCCGTATCGGCTCAAGGCGCGGCTGGCGCACGGCTCCGTTACGCGCCGTGTGCTCACGTTAGCGTGGCCTTCCGTGGCTGAACAAACTCTAGTGACGCTGATTGGCTTGGTGGATGCGTACATTGTGGGCCACTTGGGCGCGGCGGCCATTGCTGGGGTGGGCATGGGGGGCAAGTGCTGAACTTGGTGGCCGCGCTGTTTGGTGCTATTGGTGTGGGCGCAACCGCGTTGATTGCGCGGCACATTGGCGCGCAAGAACCGGAGGAAGCCAACCGGCTGGCCCGCCAAGCGGTGCTATTGGCTTTTAGCTTGGGCGTTACGGTGGCGCTGGTGGGCTGGCTCTTTGCAGAAAACATCATCGGCCTGCTGGGCGGCGCGCCCGATGTGGTGCAGGCTGGCTCCAGTTGGCTCCGCACGGTTGCGCCCTCCTTTGCGCTGATTGGCGTATTGCTGGTGGGCAATGCAACTTTGCGCGGCGCGGGTGATACGCGCTCACCATTGGCGGTGATGACGTTGGTGAACATGGTGAACGTGAGCGTGGCGTGGACGTTTACATACGGCTTGTTTGGTGCGCCCAACTTGGGCGTGGTGGGCACGGGCCTCGGCGCGGCCTCCGGCCAAATTTTGGGCGGCGTGCTGGTGCTGATGCTTTTGGCGCGTGGGCGGGGCGTGCTGAAGTTGGGCGTGCAACCGCCCGCACCCGATTTCGCCCGCATCCGGCGTATTCTCAACATTGGCCTGCCTGCCGGCGCGGAGCAGGTATTGTTGCAAGTGGCGCTATTAAATTTGGCCGCCGTGATTTCTACTTTTGGTACGGCCGCGTACGCCGCGCACAGTATTGGCCTACGCATTTCGGCGCTCTCGTTTTTGCCGGGTTGGGGTTTTAGCGTGGCGGCCACCACCTTAGTGGGCCAAGAGTTGGGCGCGCGCAATCCAGAGCGCGCCAAACAATCGGCGCAGGCCGCGTTTGGCATGGCCTTCATGGTGATGTTGGTGATGGGCCTCATCCTGTTCTTTTTTCAAGAACCCATCCTACGCATCTTCACGGATGATCCGGCCGTCCTCGCGGCGGGCGCGATTGTGATTCACATGTCTGCCGTGCAACAGCCGCTATTGGCTTGGTCTTTTGTGTATTCCGGCGCACTGCGCGGCGCGGGTGATACGCGCACCACCATGCTGATTACGCTGTTTTCAGTCTGGTTTTTGCGGCTGGCGTTGGCCTATTTATTTGGCATTGTTTTCGGCTGGGGGCTGTTTGGCGCGTGGCTGGCCATTTGGATTGATTTTGTTTTCCGCTCCAGCATGTTTTACTGGCGCTTCCGCGCGGGCAAGTGGGCCACCTTGCGGGTTTAGGTCTTGAATGTCATTGCGAGCCGCCCGACGCGGCGAAGCAATCTCCGACAGTAGATGTGCCGTAAAGCTTGGAGATTGCTTCGCTCGCTTTGCTTGCTCGCAATGACGTTCAGTGTTTATCACGCCATCGCATCTTGCAACATCTCCACCGCTTCTTTTTCAAGATCATGAATCTTTAGCACGTGCGCACGCAAAGTCTCGCGGAAATTCGCCACGGCTGAATCACTCATGGGGAAATTTTTCTTGGCGGCGGCCTTCAGTTCGCGCAGGCGGGCTTCAATGCGCTGAAGTTCTGGCAGAGCGGCATTGCCCTGAGTGATAAAGGCTTCCCGGCCCCGCAAGCGCAACTCGCGCGCTTCTTTGAAGGCAGGCACATCATCCGGCAACAATGCCTCAGAAAAATCACGCCACGCCGCGCTACTGGCCACAAACCGTTTACCCGCCGCTTTGAGCTTGGGGCGGCTCAAAATCAGCGCCGCTTCTTCTAAAAACTGGGCGTACAGAGCGCGGTCATCCACCATGTTGGCCGGCGCGGTGCGCGCCCAACCAAACGCGCCCGGTTGCCCGCCACCCCCCACTAGCGCGGCGTACATGCGGCTTCCGGCTGGGAAGAACCGTTCCCAACTTTGCTTGTTGCGTTTGTTCGTAAGCATCTCCGCCCAATGTTGGTACGCGGCCAAACCAAAGTTATGACGTGCGCCTTTGGGAGGTGCTTCGGTGTACAAGCTCAGGCACTGCCAAATTCCCTTTTGAATGGCGGCCGGCAATTTAGTCCAATTCGGAGTATCCAACACACGGATACGGAATTTCACATCTTTGATGCGGGCGCGGGCTTGCGCCAGTTCTTCCGCCGTTACAGTGAGTGATTGGCCGGAACGGTCTGCAATGTGGGCCACGCCGTTTTCATAACCATACACAATGATGGGCACGGCGCCCCACCAGGCTTTATCAAAGGGTAAATTGTTGTAGGGCAAGCCATACATATCGGCGGTCACAATCGGCACGCGCCCACTTTCCAGCACGTCAATCAAATTCCGCTCTGCCTTTTTGGCGTCGTTCGTCTGCAGAAGTTCAATCGGCACAGCCAGCCGCTCCAGCAGAGTCTCCAGCGGGTCAAACGTGTTGCGGGAGAGTAAGGCTAAGTGCGGGTCATAGCCTTTGTAATCAAAAGTGAAGTAGCCAAAGGCCACGCCACCGCTCAAGCCAAGGAGCATAGCTTCTGAAAGTGGCTTTTTGGTTTGCGGCACTTTCCCGCCTTGGTAGGCCAGTGCGTTGTGCACTGTGCCCGTTTCCCAGTGGCGGCCAGAGAAGTGCTTGTAGTTCGGTAAAGTCGGCATGTTGGTTTCCTTTCGGGTTGCCTTGTTTTCGGCGGATTGTGCCCATTATAGGGAAACCGCTCCCGCGCGGGGAAAAAGAGGGACATACTCGGCACTTTTTGGGGCACGCGCTAAAGCGCGCACTACAAACCTAACACCCGCCGTGCGCCGCTGGCATGGCCAGTTAAATCCGTCAGCCCAGCGGCAAAAGTGTGGCGCGCTTGGCCAATGATGAGTGTGGGCACAGCGTTGCGCGTGTGCTTGCCATGCGCTAAATCTTCTAAATTGCCGTGGTCACTCGTCAGCACAATCAGGCCGGTTGAGTCATCCCACGCCGCGAGTAGGCCGCCCAGCACCGCGTCTAATATTTCTAACCAGTTCACGGCTTCGGCCAGCGTGCCCCGGTGGCCCACGTAATCCGTCATCCAATGTTCAAAAAACGCAAAATCATACCGCCGCGCCGCCTCGGCCAGCCGCTGGCCCGCCTCTGCCGGTTCATACACCGGCACATCCGTAATTTTCAAATGCGTGCGCCAACCGGAGTTGGTAAACTCAGAACCAAAGGCCGTGCCCGCGCGTACGTCTTCAATCGTCATCAGCGGCCAACCG
>JAEURM010000173.1 GCA_016789245.1 Anaerolineales bacterium | reverse complement strand
TCTTTCGGCACATCCCCAATCTACCGCCTCGGACTGTGAGCGCGGCCCCGTTTGCCGTAGGCTGTGAGCGTTCAAATAAGGAGAACGCACATGCCTCAACCCATTTTAGAAATTCAAAACGTGCGCGCCGGGTACGGCTCCGGCGGCCAGCGCGTAGAAGCTCTGCAAGGCGTCTCGCTCAACATTGAGCGCGGCGAGATTTTTGGCCTGCTAGGCCCCAACGGCGCGGGCAAAACCACCTTGCTTTCCATTGTGGAAGGTTTGCTCAGCCCCTCAGGCGGTACGCTGAAGGTGGCCGGCCTCAACCCTCAGCAAGCGGAGGCCAAAAGCCAACTCGGCGTACAACTGCAAAAAACCGCTCTGCTGGATGAGCTAACGGTGACGGAATTAATTGAAACATACGCCGCGCTGTACAACGTACGCGTCACCCGCGCGCAGTTAGAAGATTTGCTCACACGCTTTGATTTGGTGGAGAAGCGCAATACGCCGGTGCGCCAACTTTCCGGCGGCCAGCAACAGCGCGTGGCGATGGCGGTGGCCATTGCCAATGACCCGCAAATTGTTTTGTTGGATGAACCCACCAGCGCGCTAGACCCGCATGCCCGCCGCGCGGTGTGGGCGATTGTGCGCAAACTGCATGATGAGGGCCGCACCGTCGTACTCACCACGCACAGCATGGAAGAAGCCGAAGCGTTGTGTGGCCGCGTGGCCATTATTGACCGTGGCCAAATCATTGCCAGCGGCGCGCCCGCTTCCATTGTGGCTGGGTTAAACATCAACCCCGTGCTGAAGGCCACCACGGAACTGCCGCTGGAGCAAGTGAAGGCTCTGCCCGGCGCCATTAGCGCCCGCTACACTGGCCAGCACTTGGAAATTGAAACCACGCAACCGCAGGCCACCATGCCCGCCCTGCATGATTTAGCCATGCGGCTGGGTCGTTCCATCAACGAAGTGCTTTTGCGCCAGCCGAACTTAGAAGACGCATTTCTCAAACTGACTGGGCGCTCGCTCAACTAATTCAGTGAAGTGTCGAGTGTCGGGTGTCGAGTATCAATCTTCGTCCTGAGCTTGTCGAAGGACGGATGACACTCGACACTTTGACACCCGACACCTAAGAACCATGTATCGCTTCCTCATGTTAACCAAAGCCATGTTCCTTGTTCACATTCGTGATAGAGCGTTGCTGTTCTGGAACATTGCCTTTCCTGTTTTCTTGTTAGTGATTTATGCCGCGATTTTTGGCGGCGATGATTTAGTGGGCTTTATGGCGTGGATGATGCCGGGCGTACTCACCGCCAACCTCATGGCCTTTGGCCTCATAGGCAGTTCCAGCACCATGAGTGAACTCCGCGCCAAAGGGGTACTGCGCCGCTTGCAAGCCAGCCCCATGCCCGCCAGTGCGCTCATCGGCGCATATATTGTGGCCAATATTGGCATGGCGCTCGCCACTTCGGTGGTAGTAATTTTGGTGGGCGTGTTTGTGTACGGCGTGCAACTCAGCGCCTTCAATATCTTTTTGGCCCTGCCTATGATTTTGGTGACGGTGTTAACGGGCGTGGCGCTGGGCCAAGTCATCAGCGGCATAGCGCCGCGCGCTGGGGCCGCCGTGGCCATTGGCCAGTTGTTTTACTTCGGGCAAATGTTTATTACCGATTTGTTCATGCCCATTGAGATGATGCCAGATTGGGTGCAGAACGTTGGCCCATGGTTGCCCGGTTACGCCATGGCGCAGTTGGTGCGCCCGGCGTTGGCCGATGGAACTTTAGCCACCGATTGGCCGCGCCACTTGCTTCTGCTGGCTGTTTATACCGGCGTGGCGCTGGTGCTAGCGGCTAAGCTGTTCAAGTGGGAATTGAAAGCGTAAGTGAAAGTGTCGCGTATCGAGTGTCAAAGTATCCTCCGCCTGAGCCAGCCGCTCAAAACAGGCGGAGGACACTCGATACTTTGACGCTTTGAGACATCCATCCAGCGTACCTCCCGTTTATACTTACCCCATGGCCTCCACCCCGCAACTGCCTGCCCCCGAAATTCAGCCCACCTCGCCACAGTTCATGCGCGCCTACGGGCGGTTTTGGGACGTGCTCTCGGTTTTGATTTTTACCTTCGCCGCGCTCTTTATTTTGTACAGCGAGCGGGAAGCGCTTATGTGGCAACACTGGGCCGCGGCAGGGTTGATGGTTGCGCAGGGCGGGCTTTACATTCTCGCGATTGCGTTGCGCGGCTGGCCTATTCCGCGGGTTTGGCTGGCGCTGTACTTTATCGGGGGCGTGAGCATGTGGCTGGCGGCGGGTGTGCTCTACCCCAGCACTTGGTGGATTGGCATGACGTATTTTGGGCAGATGTTTGGCCTGCTCCCGCCGCCCGCCGTTATCTCCGGCTCATTTATTATCAACATCTTAATCATTCTTTACGCGAGTGATTGGAACGTGGCCAACGTGACGCCCGGGATGCTGTTTGGCTTTGGCTTTCAGTGGCTAGGCGGCATGGCGGTGTATCTATTTATCTACAACATCATCCGCACCAGCCAAGGGCGCGGTGAATTGGTGGCCAAGCTAGAAGCCGCCCAGCGAGAACTGCAAGCCTCCCGCGAACGAGAAGTAGAGTTGGCCGCCCTGCGGGAACGTGAACGCCTAGCGCGTGATTTGCATGATAGCCTCGGCCACGCGCTGGTGGCAATGACGGTGCAGTTGGAGGCCATTCAACGCTTATACCGCGTTGACCCAGAACGCGGCTCAGCGCAGATCGATGAGCTTAAAGCTCTCACCCGCCGAAGCATGGCGGATTTGCGTCGTTCATTGGATGGCCTGCGTGCGCCGGGTTTGGGTGAGCACCAGTTGAGTGAAGCCCTGCAAGCCCTAAGCGTGGAAGTGGGCCAACGCGCCAAATTGCACATTGAAAGCCGCGTGCCGCCGGAGGTGGATGCCCTTAGCCCAGCGGTGCAAGAAGCGCTTTGGCGGGTGGCGCAAGAATCCCTCACCAATGTTGAAAAGCACGCCCGCGCGCGGCACGTTCACCTACAAGCCGAAGTGCAACCCCACGCCGCCTCCCTCGTAATAAAAGACGATGGCGTGGGCATTCCGCCTTTGGCTGAATTGCAACGTGGCCACTATGGTTTGCGCGGCATGCGTGAGCGCGTAGAGGGCTTAGGTGGCACGCTCACCCTGCAAGCGGCCAACCCGGGCACCGTGGTGGAAGCGCAACTGCCAATTATTACTACGGCCTTGATTACTAATCCTCAATAGTATTTATGAACGACGATTTTATTTTCAATATACAACGCCCATTACCCAGTTTGCTCCGTTACTACTGGCTGTCTTCATTTTTCTGGGGGCCGGTATTTTTTATCCCGTTGGTGCTCAACTCACTGCGCTACCGCACCATCCGCTATGAGTTTTCAACCGATGGCATCACCATGCGCTGGGGCGGGCTAGAGCGGCGCGAGGTGAGTTTGGCCTACGCGCGCATTCAAGACATTCACTTGCGCGCCAATGTGTTGGAGCGCTGGCTGGGGTTGGCGCGGCTGGAAGTGCAAACGGCCAGCGGCGATGCCAAAGCCGAAATGACGCTGGAAGGTTTGCCGCATCCGTTGGCCGTGCGAGATTTTCTCTATAACCGAAGCCGAGGCGCACGCCATCTCTCAGCCGCGCCCGTAATAACGCCCACTGCCGCAGAAGAGGGGACACTGGCGCAAGCTTTGCAAGATGTGGCCGCCGAAATGCGCGCCATCCGCCACTTGCTAGAGCGGCCCGCCGCGCCTCAGCCGGAAGCGCAAGTGCCAGTGGAGGCCGAAGCATGACGCCCGATTATCTTTTGCCTCTGCTCAAGAAATTGCACATCTCCCTTGAGCCGCCCGCGCCCATTGCCAACGCGCCAGTGCGGCGCGTGCTTCAGCCCGGCCACCGCGCTCACCAATTGCATTTACTCCGGTGGGCCGCCGCGCAACTTTCAGCTCTGGTGGGCGTGCTCATAATTCTATTGGCTATTGATTTTACGCAGTGGTTGCCTGATTACTTGGATTTTTTAGATGTGTTCGCTCGCTTTGGCGATTACACCACCTACCTTCCCTCACGTTGGCGCTGGGTGGGCATTGTGTTAGCGCTGGGCGGCTTTTTGGTGCAATTGCCCCTCAGCTTCCTCAGCCTGTGGGCTGAGCGGCGCACTACGTGGTATGTTGTTTCAGACCAAGGCGTACAGTTGCGCTACGGCCTGTGGACGGTGAACGAAACCAGTTTGCGCTTTGCCAACATTCAACAAGTGACGCTCCGGCAGGGGCCAGTGCAACGTGTGCTGGGCTTGGCCGATGTGGTGCTCCAAACCGCTGGGGGCCGCCCCAAGGATGATGATGACGATGATGAAAAACGCAAGCGGCAGGGCCAGCTAAAAGATTTGGAATACGCACAAGCGCAAAATTTGTTAAGCGAAATTCGGAACCAACTGCCAGCCGCCAGCGCCGAAGCCGCGCGGCTTACTCCGCCGCCAGCACCCATTCCATCCAGCCGCGCACTCTCCGCCGCGCAACACCTCCTCACCGAAGCACGTGCGTTGCGGCAAACACTCCAACCCAACTCTGAAAGTGCGTCATGACTCTCATCCGCATACTTTTAGTAGAAGACCAAACCCTAATGCGCCAAGGCTTGAAGACTATTTTGGATTTGGAGCCGGGCTTGCGCGTGGTAGGTGAAGCGGCGGATGGTGAGAGCGGCGTG
>JAEURM010000172.1 GCA_016789245.1 Anaerolineales bacterium | reverse complement strand
GCCACACTTTGCGCGTACTTGTGCGCGGCTTGTGGGTCATCCACTTTGTATGGGCCGCGATAGGTATCCGGAATCAGCGCGGTGTGTACCCAATCTGGCGCGCCGGTGCCGCCCGGCCCATTGTGTTTGTATGGGCTAATATCAATTAGGCTGGTAGTATGGCCGTGGTAGGCCGCTTCTAAGACAATGGTGTGCCGTTGGCCGGTATACGCCCGCGCCAGCCGCAACGCCAACTCATTCGCCTCGCTCGCCGAATTGACAAAGAAACACACGCGCAGGGGCTCCGGCAAGGTGGCACATAATTTTTCCGCGTACTGATTAATCACATCATGCAGATAGCGCGTGTTGGTGTTGAGCACGGCCATTTGATTTTGGGCGGCTTGTAAAACGCGCGGGTGGCTGTGGCCCACATGCGGCACATTGTTGTACGCATCCAAATAGCGCTGGCCATCCGCATCAAACAGATATTGCTTCCAACCGCGCACGATTTTTAATGGGCGGCGGTAAGCAATGCTAAGGTTGCGGCCCAATCGTTCACGCCGCGTGGCTAATGTGGCTTGCAGGGTTGGCTCTGGCGCAGGAAATTTGTGGGCTGGAATGCCGATAAGTAAATTTGGATCTGGCGAGAAAGCACGCCACACGGCACGCTGACTGGCGCGGCCCACGCCGGGAAAATCACACTCCAACTCTAGTAAATCCGTGATGATTTGAAAATGCAGGTGCGGCGTCCAGCCACCGTTAACGCTGGTTGAACCCAACGCGCCCAACTTTTGCCCAGCCTGAATATTCTGCCCAACTTGCAAACCAGCCAAAGATTCTCGGCTGAGGTGGCCGTACAGCGTGTAGAACGGCGTGCCGTCATCCGCGCTGTGCCGCAGAATAATCACCGGGCCGTAATCTTGCTGAACGGCGTTATCCGCCAAGGCGTGCACGGTTCCGGCCAGCGGCGCGTAAAATGGTGTGCCTGCTTCCGCAAATAAATCTAAGCCAATATGAATGGTGCGCCGCTCGGCGTTGAATTCTGGGCCAGTGGCGAAGAACGGCGCGGTGTAAATTAGCCGCGCTTCATCATAACGCCCCACGCCCACCGGCACGCCCTCGGCTTGCATCTGCCTGAAGATAAGGTCACTCAACTGCGGCTCGCCGTTCTGCGCCGGGTCACTGCTCACCAGTGGGCTACTGGCGCTTAAATCCAAAACAGCACAATCACCCCCACGCAAATCCACATCCAGAATGGGCGCGAAAGATGCGGTGCGAAGCCACGCCGTTACTTTTTCACTGGCAGGCATGGGCGGCAGGCCACACGCTTGGCGCAATACGGCCTCCGCCATGCGCGGATGAATTTTGGCTAACTGCGGCAGTGTGCGGCGGATGGCTTGCTGGCTGATGTTGAGATAATCATTCTCCGGGTTTAGGCTATATTGTTGCGCGGCTATGCAAACACTCACGCACAAGCGCAAGGTGATAAAGCTGAACAAACACGCCAACTCCGGCTCAGTGAGCGGGCGAACGGCGTAGTAACCGCTGACCATGTGTGCCACGGCTTCTAGCGGCTCTGGCTTCTCTAAGCAGGCGTACGCGGTCGCCACCGCCAAATCTCCCACGGTGTAGCTGTGCACCATATCACCAAAATCTAAGATGCCTGCTAGGCGTTGCTGGCGCGCGTAAATATCTGGCCCATTGCCCACTAACACATTAAAGTCATTCAAATCATTGTGGATGAGGCTGTGCGGCAAGTGTGCGAGGTGCGGCGCGGTGATGTGCTGAAATTGCGCGGCGAGTTTAGAAATTAGCGCGGCAAGCTCTGGTTCATGCACTAACGGCAAATACTGCTCAACCACGCTCGCGCCCCGTGCCAAATCCCAGTGGAAGTCTCGGTGGGCGGCGGGATGGTCAAACCCAGCCAACGCTTGCGTGAGGCGGCCAATGTGCGCGCCAAAATCTTGCAGTAGTTCTGATGAGTGGCGGCGGGCTTTGCCCAGCGGCGTGCCGGGCAAGTAGCTCACTAGCCACACCCAATAACCGTCACGCGCCACCAGCGTTTGGCCGTTCAGTGCCGTTTGCACTTGCTGGCCGAGCGGCCCCAACCGCATCATGGCTTGTTGTTGCGCTTCTAAAAAATCACGGCTTTCCAGCGCGTTGGCAATTTTTAGTACAAACTGTGCGCCGCCTTGGGTGGTGAGCAAAAAATTTTGGTCACGCTCGCTGGGTAGGGTGCTGGCGGTGGTGCTCAGGCCGTAAAGTTGTTGGGCTAACTCGCTGGCTTGCGTGAGGGTGAAGGCGGGTGTGCTTTGTTGCAGGGAAGTGACGGAAGGCATAGGTGATTTTTTGGACGCGCAGATTTTGGTAGATGATGTTGGGCAAAGTGGCCGGAAAGGCCTGCGGTTTGTTTAACGCTAGGGCGCGAAGGCGCAAGGTTTCTTTGCGCCCTAGCGGCCTTGCACCTTTGTGTTAAGAAAGGCTGAATCGTTCAGAACAAACTCGGCTGTTCGGATTCTTCTTGGCCGGGGTTCCAGCCGAAGCGTTTTAAATCTACGCGTTCTTTGGCATCAAACTCCACGCCTTCGGCTTCTAGCAAGTTGCGCTGGGCGGCGGGGCCAAGGCCGGGGCGGGCGCTAATTTTGCCTTGGCTGTTAATCACGCGTTGCCACGGCACATCTTCTGGCGCATTAGCCATGGCGCCGCCTACCCAAATAGCGCCCACGCGGCGGTATTGGTCAGCTGGCACGCTGGCGGGCGGTATGAGCAAAAGCGCAATTTGGCCGTACGTGGCTACTTTGCCATGCGGAACTTGCCGCACCAGCGCGTACACCTGCTCGGCGTAAGTTTTTGGGTCTGGCGGGGAGGAGTAACGCATACAGTGAATTACTTTTCTTCAGACGGCTCTCGTACCTGATAGAGCGTCAGTTGCATACCGTCTGGGTCTTGCAGGCGCACATTGTAATCGCCCCACGGCGTAACAACGGGCGGATGAACGAGCGTAGCGCCCTTGGCCAGCAAACGTTCCATCGCCGCGTTCAAGTCCGGCACTCTGAGTGCCAGCCGCACAGCACCACTTACGCGCTGGCCCGCTTCAATTTGGTCAATGGTATTCGCCTGCTTTTCATCAAAAATTTCCAGTGTGCCAGCGCCCAACTCTAGCATCACGGCTTGGCCTTGCTCGTTATCCCAGTATTGAGCCGTTTCAAACCCTAAGCCTTCATAATAGAACTTGAATAGACGTTCGTAATCTTGCGTGGTGAGCGCAATCCGTAATTCTAAAACGGGTGGAGAGTTGGGTGGCATAGTTTATTGAGTGCTGATGAGCAGAACATCACTTGGGCCGTAGAACCAACGCACCACTACAGCCTCCCACTGGCCGTTGGGCGCAGTGGCGCGTTCCAGTGTTAGGAATGGAAAATCACGCTCAAGTAATCCGGCCGGTTGAGCAAGATATTGCTGACCATCCCAGCGCGTTATGGCCTTACTGGGCGTATCAAAGTTGAAAAGCGCCCAGGTAGAAGTTTGCGTGGCAGATGAATAAGTCCACACACCGGGCTGGCAGGCAGAGGTATATTGCAAGTTGCCAGCTTCCGTCCAGCCCAGTAAGCTGAAATCACACTGAATTTCAAACGCAAGTTGAAATTGCTTGAATGCATCTATAACAGTGTTGGTGGGTTGGGAAGCCCACACCAATGGGTAGCCGGAAGCCGGACCCGCTGGTTGCTGGTAATTGCTATACCTAAATGGCAGAAGCAAAAGTGAGCCGAACAAAACCGCACTCAGTACGCCAAAAATCAGCCGCCCCATCCATTGCGTTGTATATGTATAGCTAGCCCACGCCGCCAAACCTAAACCAGCCGCCATGCAGAAAACATAAGCCGGAAGTGAGCTGGCCGCCCACCGAAAGCTGAACATTGAAACATAGAGAAGTGTTGCCGCCAACAACAAAACTCTCAGCACGGTTACAAAATTATTGGCCCATTTGGGGTTGGAGTGTATTTGGTTTGTCATAACTAGCTTTCATATTGATATTTGCTGGCAGTATATCACGCGCACTTGGTTTGATTTGGCGTATAATCCGCGCGTGATGCGCCAAATTAGCGCCTTAAGTTTATCGGCGGTTTTGCTGGGAGGCTGTACTGTAGCGCCAGAAGCTACGCCTACAGCCACGCCAGTTTTGGCCGTACCCGCCATTAAAGTGCTAGATTTTACGCCCACACCTACATTGCCGCCTACAGCCACCTTGCCTCCTACAGAAACGCCCGTGCCCACATTGGAGCCGAGCGCCACGCCCGGCCCTAAAGCGGCGCAACCACAAAGCTCTGCCGCACAAAGCCAGACGTCTGTAGATCAAGTTCAAAGCCAGCTGGTGGCTGTGGCCCCGCCACAATCCGCCGAAGCCGCCGCCGCTGAACAATACACGGTAGACTTAATCAATGCCCAACGCACGGCCTTTGGTGTAGCCCCACTGGGGCGTGATGAAACGCTGATGGGCATTGCGCGTGCCCGCGTGGCAGATATGATTGCGCGCGGCTACACTGGCCACTCTGACCCGGTGACGGGCGAAGCGCTGGCGCGCAAGCTGATGCGGGCGGCTGGGTACACCAGTAATTTCTTAGGTGAAAATTGGTACGGCACCATTAACCCGCCACCCAAAAACGCGGAAGTGGCGATGAATTGGTTTATGACTGACCCGCCGCACTCTAAAAATATCCTCAACCCCAACTTTGCAGGTGTGGGG
>JAEURM010000171.1 GCA_016789245.1 Anaerolineales bacterium | reverse complement strand
CGTAATATTCGCCCGATGCTAAAAACATCAATAATACGCAACGCCCAAATCCGCCTCATCTATCAAAATCCGTTCCATCCGTTTTAACAAAATGGTATCCTGAGCACATGAACAATCTATACCAAGTCCACGTCCAATCCAACATCCGCCTCACCATGCGTGATGGCGTAGAGCTTTCGGCCAATCTGTGGTTTCCGGTGGCGCGAGCCGAGGGCGAGAAATTTCCGGCGGTGATGGAGATGATTCCGTACCGCAAGGATGATTGGCGCTACAACAGCGATATGGGCCGAATGACGTATTTGGCCGAGCGCGGTTACGTGGGTTGCCGCGTGGATGTGCGCGGCACGGGCAGTAGCGGCGGCTGGGCGCGGGATGAGTACACGCCGGAAGAAACGCAAGATGGCTACGAAGTGGTGCAATGGCTAGCCGCCCAGCCGTGGAGCAACGGCAACGTGGGCATGTGGGGCATTAGTTACGGCGGCTTTACGGCCATTCAAATTGCCAAACTGCAACCGCCCGCGCTTAAGGTCATTGTGCCCATGTACGCTACCGATGACCGTTATCTCACAGACGTGCACTACCACGGCGGATGCCGCACGGCCAGCGAACTATCTCCGTACGCGGTGGCGATGGTGGCGATGAACGCCCTGCCGCCCAAAACCGAATATCTCCAAGAAAATTGGACGGCGGTGTGGAAGGAACGTTTGGAGCGTACGCCGCCGTGGCTTATCAACTGGCTAAGGCAACAAACGGATGGCACTTACTGGCGCAACGGCTCACTCGCGCCGGAGTATGAAAAAATCACCTGCGCCATCTTGCACATTGGCGGCTGGGTGGATAGTTACACCAACGCCGTTTTCCGCATGCAAGAAAAATGTGTGAACGCGCCGCGCAAAGCGTTGGTGGGCAACTGGGGGCACAATTATCCAGATAGCGGCACGCCCGGCCCCAACTTGGATTGGTTGCATGAGATGGTGCGGTTTTTTGATTACTGGCTGAAGGGTGAACCAAACGGCGTAATGGATGAACCAGCGCTCACCGCTTACGTGCGTGAGTACAGCCCGCCGCAAGCCTTTCCGCAACACTGGCCCGGTGAGTGGCGGAGCTATGAAAATTTCCCGATTGAGGGTTCTTCCCCCTTCACGTTTTACTTGGAGGCGGCGCAACTCAATCCGCAATCCGCAATCACAAATCAGCAATACACCTTTCAGCACCGTCCGGCGTGGGGGAGCGCGGGCAATTTTTGTTCCGGCGGTGGCAGTTCACCCAACGGCCTGGCGCGAGATTTGCGGCCCGATGAAGCGCTGGCGTTGAACTTTACGAGCGCGCCGCTCACTGAGCCACTTGAAATTTTGGGCAACGCGGAAGCCGTGATGTATGTGAGCGTGAATGCGCCGGTGGCCACCCTCAGCTTGCGGTTAGCAGACGTTCACCCCGATGGCACATCAGCGTTAGTGACGTTTGGCCTGCTCAATCTTACGCACCGCAATTCACACTCTGCGCCGGAGCCGTTAGAAGCAAACAAAATTTATGAAGTGCGTGTGCCGTTCAAAGCGATTGGTTACCGTTGGTTGCCGGGCCACCGCGTACGGCTCACGGCGGCTAGCGGGCATTGGCCGTTTGTGTGGCCCTCGCCCTACCCGTGTGAAATTTCACTGCACAGCGGGCCGGAGTACGCCGCGCGGCTGATTCTGCCCACCGCGCCCGCCAGCCCGTTTCCGCCGCCCACGTTCAAAACATCACCCCCAGAAGTGCAAAACTTTGGCGGCGGCTCAGATGAAGAATCCAAATGGGAAATTGTGGAGGATGTGCTGAACGGAAGCGTGACCGTGAACTCTTACGAAGGCGGCGCGACGCACCTGCCGGACGGCACGCGATTATTTTCAGACGAAAAGCTGGCGATGACGGCGTGGCACGCTGATCCGGCGCACGCGGTGTTTAAGAACGAGTGCAATTACATTTTGACGGAGAAGGGTTACGAGGTACACGCGCGTTCCACTGGCGCGGTGCGAAGCACGGCCACGGATTTTCACGTGAACATTGAGTTGGTGGTGAAACTAAACGGCAATGTGTTTTTTCAGAAGAGCTGGCTAGAAACCGTGCCGAGGCAGTTGGTTTGATTGATGGGAAGTGAAATACGGATTTCATGGATTAGGGTGGAAGAACACGGAAATCCGTGTTGATCAAAGTCATCCGCGTTCTTCCGTGTTTCAGCCACTAACGGCTAAATTCAAAATTTCCACATCTCCCAATGCGCGTAATAAATCTGCGGTTTGCAAAAGGATGGTGACGCTCCGTTGGCCGGAGCCGAGCGAAACTTCCGTTGGCTGAGTGACGCTTTCATCCACCAGCACGCGTAAGGGTTGCGGCAGGCCGAACGGAGCTACCGCGCCAATTTCATAGCTGGTGACGGCCAGCACTTCTTCCGGCTTGGCCATAGTAACGCGGTTAGTGCCTAAAACTTTGCGGAGCGCGGGCCAACTCACCTGCCGCGCGCCCGTGATGAGCACCATTACAAATTCATCTGCCGCGAGGCGAAACAAGATACTGCGGATAACTTGCTCCGGCGTTTGGCCTCGTTCCTCCGCCGCTTGCTCCAGTGAATGCACTGGGCCGGGGTGGCGGAAAACGCGGTGTGGCACGCCCAACTGCGTGAGCGCAAGGGAAACGGGTGGTGGATTCATTTTTCAGGGATTTGAACCTCACGCCCATCCAACATGAACGTGATTCCGTTGGCACTGGCAGACAGCGTTAGGCCGGGCGCGGCGTATTCTTCCATAGCCGCATAGTGTGGGGCGCCGGCCGCATAAAGATAACCGCACCACACCACATTGGGCCGCAGTTGCAGTTCTTCTCGCCCGCCACAACAGGGCCGTGTGGCAAACACCACATCCAACCACGGCCAATACTTCTCAGCCGCTTCTAAAACAGCGCGCACGGTGAACGTTCCGCCGCACAAGACGCAGGTTTGTGGGGTATCAATGGTTTGCACGAATTTTAGGATGAAAGCGCGCCCTTCGCCTGCGGCCCGCCGCCTTTCGGCGGGCCTCCGCTTAGAGTGCTAGCTATGTTTTTTACGAGCGCCGCCGCGCGACGAAGGCCATGACGGCTAAAACTCCAGCCATGATGATGACGATGGGCCATGCCAAGCTCAACGGTTGTGCGGGCGTGGATGGCTCAGCGCCGCCTTGGGGCACAGCCGTGGGCGCCACCGCAATTACGGTAGGCTCAGGCTGAGGCTCCACAAAGCTGGCATTCTTCACCACAAACACCGCCGTGGTAAGGCCCGGCACACTAAACGCGCCGCTGGCTGTATCAAACGTGGCTTGCTTCACCACTGCATCCACTGAAGCGGCTTGCACGGGGTGTAACTCATACGCCGCGCCGGCAAACGCACTATCGCCAAACGTAATCGTTTCTGGTGAGCCGTTGAACAACACCACAATCTGGTCAAAGCTATCCGGCAGGCGGTTGGCATCCGCGTTGTTGAGTTGGTACACCACCAAGCCCGGCACCGCCTCGCGGCCCACGTTGAAGAACTGCATGCGTTGCTTCACATCCGCTTCAGTGCGCAGGCGGAAGAGCGCCGAACTCTTGCGCACTTGCAACATGGTTTCAAAGTGCGCCAGCGAGCCGAGGATATCCGCCTGAGAAACTTGGAGCGCGGGGTTGGCCAATAACGGTTGCACCAACGGATACTTATCGGCGTTATCACCTTTCGGCGGCATGCCCACCGCCCAGTTGTTGCTGGTGTAGGTAAAGTCTAGTTTGTTGAACCAATCGCCGGAGTTGTAGCTGTTCCGGTCTAAAGATTTGGAGCGCAAAAGCTCATCACCGGCATGGAAGAACGGCACGCCTTGAGAGAGCATCACCAAATCCATCGCCAAGTTGTGCATACGAATGCGCTCTGGAATACCGGCTTCAGCGGGTGCTTTGGCTTGCACGGCATCCCACAGCGTCTCGTTATCATGTGCCGAAACGTAAATGATGTTCTCTTGCGGGTCACGCGTGTAACCGGCTAACGCGCCGTTGTAGCTAATGCCCACGCCAGTGGTGCCATCTGGGAAGAGATATTCCCGCAAGTTGCCCGTTAGCCCCACGCGAATCCAACTCATGTAACTGAGCAGTTTGCTCTTTTGCTCATCGGCGGGGCGGTTCTCTAGCGCGTTAGGTTGGAAGTACAGCCCCGTGGCAAAGCCTTGCAAGTTCAGAGCATCAAACGGCCCACCGCCGCGCGCGCCGTCGCGCAAACGGTCATTGAACACGCCAATGCCACTGCCGCCAATGTTCAACTGCACGGCATTCACGCCACGCGCGTTATCGGCCACTTCGCCAAAGTTCCAACCTTCGCCGTAAACGTAAATCTTATCCCCGTTCGGCAGAGCGTCCAACGCTTGGCGCAAGTGCACCATGTTGCTCAGCATATGGTGGCCCATCAAGTCAAAGCGGAAGCCATCCACTTCGTACTCCGTGGCCCACGTCAGCACGGAGTCAATCATGAACTTCTCCATCATCAAATGCTCACTGGCCGTGTTTTCACAGCACGTGCTTCGCTCTACGTTGCCGCCGTTATTCAGGCGGTGATAGTAGCCGGGCACCACTTTATCAAACACACTCTTCTCCGCTAGGCCGCTGGCATTAGTGTGGTTGTACACCACATCCATCACCACATGAATGCCGATGGAGTTGAGCGCCTGCACCATCTCGCGGAATTCTAAAATGCGCGCCGAGCCATCCGGCTCGGTAGCATAACTACCCTCGGGCACGGTGAAGTGATGTGGGTCATAACCCCAGTTGAAGCCGTCTTCGCCCGTAATCGCGCCCACCGCCGCTTGCTG
>JAEURM010000170.1 GCA_016789245.1 Anaerolineales bacterium | reverse complement strand
CGCCGCGCTGGCCGCCGCTGGGTGCCGCACGGTGTGGTTCGGCGCGGAATCCGGCTCACAGAAAATTCTAGATGCGATGGATAAGGGCCAAACCGTGCAAGATATTCAACGCGCTACGCAATTGCTCCGCGCCCACGGTATTGAAGTGGGCTTCTTCTTGCAGTTTGGCTATCCGGGTGAAACGTGGGCGGATATTGCGCTGACGCGCCAAATGGTGCGTACCTGCCTGCCCGATGATATTGGCATTTCAGTTTCATATCCTCTGCCCGGCACCAAGTTTTTTGAGCGCGTGAAACTAGAATTAGGTGAGAAGCAAAACTGGCAAGACTCGGATGACTTAGCGATGCTTTACCGTGGCCCATTTCCCGCTAAGTTTTATCGGTTGTTGCACCGCTTGGTACACGCCGAATACCGCTTGCACAAGTGGTGGCACAAGCGCCAGTGGCGCAAAACGCCGAATGCTTTTCTAGAAATAACCCGATTTTTTCAAGCGTCACTCGCTCTTCGGTCTTACATTAGGCGGAATGCGTGATGCGTGTTTCGTATTGCGTATCTGTTCACGTTTTACGTTTCACGCTTCATTTGTTACGCACTACGCAATACATCCCCCATGCTTGACTTAGACTCCATCAACCTCGGCTTCTCGCGCAAAGCGGCGGTGTATGATGCGTACGGTGCTGAAAATTTGGCTGTGCGCTGGACGCGGGCTCAGGTGCGCGCGGCTGTGCTGAGAATTGCACCGGCCAATGGGCATGTATTGGAATTGAATTCCGGAACCGGCGCAGACGCCGCTTACTTTGTGCAGAGCGGCTTACGCGTGCACGCCACCGATGTGGCCGATGGCATGTTGGCTGAGATTCACCGCAAAATTGAGCGCGAGAATTTGGCTGGAAAACTAACCGCGCAAAAACTTTCCTTTTTAGATTTAGAGCAAGCGCAGGGCGGGCCATTTGACGTAGTGTTCTCTAACTTCGGTGGCCTAAATTGCGTGCCGCTGGCGCAGTTACGCGCGGTGGCAGAAAAATTGCCCAGTGTGCTTAAGCCGGGCGGGGCGCTGGTGTGGGTGCTGATGCCGCCCATTTGCCCATGGGAAATAGTGCAAGCCACACGCGGGCGCTTCTCCGTGGCCTTCCGGCGGGTGCGTGGCCAAACGCGCGCCCATGTAGAAGGTGCATATTTTTCTACTTATTATTTTCGCCCTTCACAAGTTATTCAATTTCTTCGGCCACACTTCTCAAATATTCAGCTTCAGTCACTTTCGCTCTTTAGCCCGCCCGCCTTCATGGAAGGCTTCCCGCGCCGTTGGCCGCGCTTGTTTCAGTGGCTCACCCAGCTAGATGCCCGCATCTGCCGCTGGCCGCTCCTAAACTCAATGGGTGATTTTTTTATCTTGGCCGCTTCATATTCTCCCCTTTCCCACCGCGAGCGGGGCCAGGGGTGAGGGCGAGATGCACGCTCTAGAATCCTGCCTCGCTACAGCCACGCGGCGCGATAACGTTTACTATCTTTCTGACCCGGAACAGTATGCCGAGCAGGAAGACCGTTATTGGCGAGTGCGGGCGCGCGAAGGCCGGTTGCTGAAAGACGATGAAGTGCGCGTTCTGCCAGAAATTTCTGCCGAGCACCCACTGGCTAAAGAATGGGCGGCGCGTGCGGATTCTCTTGGCCGCTTGGCCAATTACGTGGCCCGCATGCAACACGGCATGGATATTTTGGATTTCGGTTGTGGCAACGGGTGGCTCGCGCATCAACTAGCCGCACTGCCCAACGTGCGCGTGTATGGTTTAGATTTGAACCGACGGGAACTTACACAAGCCGGGCGGGTATTTTTTGGCCAGCCGCGCCTGAAATTTATTTATGCAGATGTTTTCGCCGCGCCGCTTCCCCCGCGCGCCTTTCACTTGATTGTGGCCGCCAGCGTCATTCAGTATTTTGCAGATTTGCCCACCCTCCTCAACCGCTTACTAGAATTGTGCGTGCCCGGTGGGGAAGTGCATGTGCTGGATAGCCCACTGTACGTGGCGCATGAGGTGGAGGCGGCGCGGGCGCGTTCACTGGCGTATTTCAAAGCCAAGCGGCTGGAGTTTATGGCCGAGGCCTATCACCATCACCTGCAACGTACACTAGCGCCGTTCAAACCAGAAGTGCTGTACAACCCCCGCACGCCGCTCAACCGTTTGGCGCAGTGGTGGTGGGCGGAGCAACCACGCTCGCCGTTTCCATGGTTAAAAATCACCGCTTCATAAGCGTGCAGGCCAACGCCCTTTGGCTTTTGCTAGAGCGCGCTGGCACACTGGCGTTGGTATTGGCGTTTACGGCTTGGGTAGCGCGGCAGTTAGGCACGGCCACATTCGGCCAATGGGCTTGGCTGGCCGCGCTGATTTATTTGGGCAATGTCTTCACTACATTTGGCACCGATACACTGCTCATCCGCAACTTAGCCCAAACACGCGCTTATTCTCAAATTACCGCCGCGCTGGTTTGGCAGTTAACGCTCACTAGCGTTTGGTGGCTGGTCATCTGTCTCGCATTAATTTTTATTTCAGCCGAACTCCGTTGGCCCCTCATCCTTGCCTCGCTTGCGCTATGGCCGCTAGCTTTCTATTCCGTCTTTAGTGCCGTTCTGCGCGCGCACCAACAAATGCTTCGCTTCATGTTCGCTAGTTTGGGCATGGCGCTCTTTCAATTGATTCTGGCGGAGCGCTGGGTGCGCGCCGGAGATGGTGTACTGAAGGTGGCCGCTATCGCCGCGTTGGCGCCGCTAGTGGGCGCAGGGCTGGCCGCTCTGTTTTTGCGCGGCGTGGCCCCTTTGAAGAGTTTTTTTATCCCCACCACTTATTCTGAAGTCTGGGCGCTGGCGCATTCTGCGTGGCCGTTTGCCGCGCTCACCGGCTGTGCCGTGTTATATCAACGCCTAAGCGTGCTCTTACTTGCGCCGTTAGCCGGTGAAGCCGCCACTGGCTTATTCTCAGCCGCCGCCCGCTTAGCCGATGGGTTGAAGCTTGGCCATTACGCCGTGCTCGGTGCGTTGTTGCCTGCGTTGGCTCAGAATCCGCGCCGTTCTAAAAATGCTGTGTGGTTTTTATTGGTATTGGCTTGCGGGCTAGCAATTAGTGTTAGCACTCTTGCGCCCACACTCATTCAAGTTTTATTTGGCCCACGTTTCGCGCCGAGTGGCCCAGTGCTAGCCGTTTTAGCGTGGCTGATTGTGCCTTACACTGTCACCGCCTATCTCTCCGTTACCTATGTAGCACGCGGCGCAGAACAAGCGGCGTTATGGGTCAATGTCACCGGCGTCGCACTTTTGGCTCTTGCCCTGTGGGTCGTTATCCCTCGGATGGGTTTGCTGGGCGCCGCTTGGGCGGTGGTGCTGATGGAAGCCCTGCAAGCGACATTGTTCATCATTGTTTCCCTTCGTGGGGGCGCGGTCGCCTCGTTTTTGCGGCGCGGCTGTGCCAAATAACGTGTCAGCCCCAGCCATCGTCATCAGCGCCTATAACCGGCCCACCGCTTTGCGGCGTTTACTGGGCTCCCTGTTGCAAGCAAATTATGCGCAGAATACCGTTCCCCTCATCATTGTGGTGGATGGTGGTAACACGCCCGCCGTTCAAGCCACGCTGGCGGAAGCACAATCGGTGATGTGGCCGTTTGGCCCCAAAGAAGTAATTCAGCACTCTACCCGGTTGGGCCTACAAGGCAATGTGTTTTTCTGCTGGAGTTTGGCGGAGCGTTTAGGGAGCATTATTCATCTGGAAGATGATGTGCTGGTCTCGCCCGCGTTCTACTCCTTTGCGGCCAGCGCGCTTCCCTACTACAACGCCGATGAACACGTCGGTTTGATTTCACTGTGTGCGCTTTGGTTCAACGGTTTTACGCATGAGCCGTTTGTGCCTTTACTAGCACCCAGCGATGTGTTCTTTGTGCAAGTGCCGTTCTTTCAAGGCTTGGCCTTCACCCGCGAGCAATGGCGGCGGTTTGATGATTGGTGCCGCGTCAACTCACATCCCAGCCCTGTGGCCAACTTGCATCCGGCTTGGCTGGATTTTCCAGCCACGGATTGGATGCCGCTGATGGCCAAATACTTGGCACACACGGAGCGCTTTACGGTTTTCCCGCGCCTCATGTTGTGTACGGCCACGGGAGAAATGGGCACGCACTTTACTCACCGCACAGATTTTTTCCGTCGGCCATTATTTTCAAAACACCACACGTTTCAGTTTGAATCTTTGGAGAAAACACCGGCGGCGTATGATGCGTTTTTTGAGCCTTTGCCGAATTGGTTGCGGCGGCAAGCTCCGGCGCTGGCGGGCAGGGAGTTTGATGTGGATTTGTATGCCACCAAGCGCCCAGAAAACTTGCACGCGGAATTTACACTTACTACGCGGCCCACTCGCCGCGCGGCCCTATCCTTTGGCGCAATTCACTCGCCGTTAGAGTTGAACCTCATTGAAACTGCGCCGGGCTGTGAGATTGTTCTCAGCCGCCCGCAAGATTTGTATTGGGGCCATGTGGCCGATTGGGCCGCGCGGGATACAGTGGCTAAAGCCCTTGGTTCACCGTGCCAGCCCAGCCGCCGCCGTACATTTCAGCGCTGGTTAGGCCGTGTGGCCCGGCAATGGTTTTACTAACCTAAAAAGTGCCGCAATAATTCCTGCGTAACTTCGTCCGGAAATTCATCCACCACCCAATGTGTGGCATTTGGATATTTCACCAGCCGGCCGTTTTCCAACCAGTTTACGCTTTCCTCTGCCAGTTCCATGCCCAACGCAAAATCTTGTTCACCCCACACAATCACCGTAGGCGGTTGAATGCGGCGCGCGTAATGGTGCCGCATTTCCGC
>JAEURM010000016.1 GCA_016789245.1 Anaerolineales bacterium | reverse complement strand
CATAGCGGCCTTCAGTATGATGAAAACACTCCCATGACCATGTTTATGGAAAAAGTAGGCAAAAATAAAGCTGGTCGTAAATTGGATGGTCGGGTATGGAGTCAGTTTCCTTTGTAAAACTACACCCCCATCACCACCAGCGCCGTGATGAGGCCTAGCACTACGCCGCCCAATACCTCGCGCGGGGTGTGGCCTAGGCGTTCTTTCAATTCTTTTTCGGCCAGCGGGTGGCCCGTAAACAACTCATCAATCATCAAATTCAAAATGCGGGCATGGTCACCGGCTTGGCGGCGCACCCCGGTGGCATCGTAAATCACAATCATAGAAATTACCCACGCCAGCGCAAACAGCGGTGATTGGAAACCCTCTTGCATACCAATACCAATAGTAGTGCCCACCATCAGTGCGGAGTGAGAGGATGGAAAGCCGCCGGCACTCACCAACAGTTCCCACTTCCACTCTCGCCGCGAGATGAAGTGCAAGGGCGGCTTCACCACTTGTGCAATCAGCCACGCCCAGCCGCCCGCCCACAAAGGTTTATTATTCAAAATTTGGGTGAAGAGCTCTTCCATGCCTAGTCTTCCGCTTCCAAATCTTCTAGCTCACTGCCCACTAATTGCTTCACTTTCAATTCCGCATTTTCCAGCAGTTGGCCGCATCGCGCCGCCAGCGCCTGCCCACGCTCAAACAACGCCAAGCTTTCTTCCAACGGCAACTGCCCGGCCTCCAACTGCTCCACAAGGGACTCTAATTCAGCAAAGGCGGCTTCAAAAGTGAGTTCGTCAATCTCAAGTTTTGCTTTTGATTTAGATTTTGTACTCATACTGATTTCGTAAAACGTGACGCGTGAAAGGTGAAAGCCGCTTCGCTTTCCACATTTCACGTTTTACGTTTCACGCCTCGCGCCTCACCTTAAATTCCCCGTCACTCACGCGCACGCGTAAACTCTCGCCCACGGGCGCATCTTTGGTTTGGCGCACAATATTGCCATCCGGCTTATGCACAATGGCGTAACCACGGTGCAAAACAGCTAGCGGGCTAATGCCGTTGAGGGCTTGCGCCAAGCGCTGATGCCGCTCACGGGCAATTTCTAATTGATGCTGAATTTCAGAATTGGCGCGGCGGGTGAGCGCAGAAAGTTGCTGGCGAACCAGCGTTAATTGCAGAACGGGCGAAAGGCGGCGCAATTCGGCTTGCCGTTCGCTCAGCGCCGTTTGCCGCGCGGCAAGCGCTTCTTCCACGGCCACGCTCAACCGGTCAGAGGCCGCATCCACTTGGGCACGCAAATCCAACACAGAAAAACTACTCACCAACTCCGCCGCCGCTGAGGGCGTGGGGGCACGCACATCCGCCACAAAATCCGCCATGGTGAAATCTGTTTCATGGCCTACGCCGCTCACGGTGGGCATGGGCATGGCGGCAATCGCCCGCGCCACACGCTCATCATTGAAGGCCCACAAATCTTCGAGTGAGCCGCCTCCGCGTGCCACAATGGTGACATCGGGTTGCAAAGGAATCAGCGCACGCAGAGCGGCCACAATTTGCGGCGGCGCTTCTGGCCCTTGCACCGGCGTGGGGGCCAGCACCACTTCGGCCAGCGGCCAACGGCGGCGCAGAATGTTAAGCATATCGCGTAGGGCGGCCCCGGCGGGCGAAGTAACTAAACCAATGCGGCGCGGGCGCACGGGCAGGGCGCGTTTGCGTTCAGTCGCAAACAAACCTTCAGACTCTAATTGTGCTTTCAGCCGCGCAAACTCGGCGTACAGCGCGCCCTCGCCTTGCGGGATGATGCGGGCCACATCCAATTGATACTGGCCGCGCGTTTCATACAGCGTCACTGCGCCTTCAATTTCTACCGCATCCCCATCACGGGGCGTGTAGCGTTGGTAGGTGGCTTTTTGCCGCCACATCACACAGCCAATTTGCGCACCCGCATCTTTGAGCGAGAAATACCAATGGCCGCTGGGGTACGCCTTAAAGCCAGAAATTTCGCCGCGCACGCGCAACTCTTGCAAACGGAAATCACTCTCCAAATGCTGGCGCACGTAGCGGTTTAAATCGCTCACGCTCCAAGTTTCGGGGCCAAAAGTTTGTGGGCTAAACAGGGGCAGAGTCACAGCGGCATGTTAGCCGAGCCGTGCCGAGAGTGCAAGACAGAATCCACGAAGACACACGAAGGGTCACGAAGCCGCACTAAGAAGCTTCGTGTGTCTTCGTGAATTGCGTGTTACTTCGCGGATAAGCCTTTCAAATACTCAATTACATCAATGGCTTGCGGCAGGTTGAGGGCGTGCTCCGCAATTTGGCGGCACTCAGTTAGCGGCCAACGGCGGATGGCGGCCTTCACCGCTGGCACCGAAGATGGCGCCATGCTGAACTCATCCAACCCGAGGCCCAGCAAAAGCGGCACGGCCATTTCATCCCCAGCCAGCTCACCGCACATGCCCACCCACTTGCCATGTTTATCGGCCGCGTCAATCGTCATTTTGATGAGCCGCAGAACCGCCGGATGGTATGGGCTGGCCAGCGCGGCCACGCGTTCATTCGTCCGGTCAACGGCCAGCGTGTATTGCGTTAAATCATTGGTGCCAATGCTGAAGAAATCCACATGCGGAGCGAGTTGATCCGCCAACACGGCGGCGGAGGGCACTTCGACCATGATGCCAAAGTGGGCGGTGGGCACCGGCTTACCCTCGGCTTGCAGGCTGGCGCGGGCCGCGTCCAACAATTCCCGCGCGCGCACAATTTCCGCCAAGCTAGAAACCATCGGCAACATGATGTGTAAATCCACGGCCGTTTCCCCGCCCGCCGCTAGCAGTGCCCGCAGTTGGCTCTCCAGCACATCTGGCCGCTCACGGATCATGCGAATGGCCCGCCAGCCGAGGAACGGATTAGGTTCTTGTTGCAGGCCGAGGTAGGGCACGGCCTTATCGCCGCCAATATCCAACGTGCGCACCACCATGATGCGGCGGCCCATCACTTTGAACACTTCACGGTAGATGGCCGTTTGGTCAGCCTCGCTCGGCATGGTCTCACGGTCCAAATACAAAAATTCAGTGCGGAACAGGCCCACGCCCTCTGCCCCATTTTCCACCGCTTGCCGCGCATCTTCCGCGTTGCCAATGTTGGCCACCACTTCCACCATGTGGCCATCTGGCGTGGTGGCCGCTTCCATGGCCGCCGAAAGCTGAGTGGCGCGCACGGTCTGCCAGTCTGCTTGGCGCTGGCGGGCTCGGTTCAATTCCGCCAAGGTTGGGCCAAGTGTTAACTCGCCGGTGGCGCCATCCAATATCACCATGGTGCCGGGCAAAATATCACCCAGCCGCACAGGTGCGCTCACCACTGCTGGCACACCCAAGCCACGCGCCAAAATAGCCGTGTGGCTGGTGGGGCCACCCCGCATCGTTACCAAGCCCAAAATCTTGGCCTTTTCAAAGGCCACCGTATCCGAGGGTGTTAAGTCATCGGCAAAAATAACGGAGGGTTGCTCCAGCGCGGCATCTTCCGTTTTGCCTGTTAGGCAACGCAGAACGCGGCCGCTCACATCGCGCACATCGGCGGCCCGGGCTTTGAAGTATTCTTCTTCCAGTGATTCCAACGCGGTAGCGTAATGCTCAAAAGAATCATGGACGGCGGCTTCGGCGTTAGAGCGCTGATCCAGCACGGCGGCTTTCAACGTCCCCACTAATTCTTCATCATCCAAAAACATTTGGTGCGCGGCAAAAATATCGGCTTCACTGGCCCCAATGTTTTCCCGCGCTCGGCCTTCCAGCGCCTGCAATTGAGTGCGAGCCATCGAAAGCGCCGTTTGCAGGCGCGTCCATTCGGCGGCGGTATCAGCCACGGTGCGGCGTTCAACCGTTACCGTTATGGGCTGATAAATCCACGCCGGGCCAATGGCAATGCCGGAAGAAGCAGGGAGGCCAATAAATTTCTGCATGGTATTTCTTTGGCAGTTAATGAATTTTGACTTTTTGATTCGGCTAGAGCGGCATCGGCTGAAGCCGACGCCTGATAGTGCGAAACCCGCTGAAGCGGGTTTTCCAATTGCTAGCCGTCCGTTTCCGCACCCGCTCAGCCTGCGGCCCAAATGGGCTGGCGCTCCTTAACGGGCTTTGCGTTCTTAGCGAGAGCTTCACCTACTCGCCAAAGTTGCTCTCAACTAGTTCTTTAATCGCCGCCAGCGCTTCATCCGCACGGTCACCTTCGGCCACCAGTTCAATTTCATGGCCCTTGTTCACGCCTTGCGTCAGCACGCTCAGCACGCTTTTGGCGTTGGCGGCCAACTTGTTACTGGTGATATTGCGCACGGTGAGTGAGCACGGAAAAGACGCGGCCATTTTTACAAATTGCGCGGCGGGGCGGGCGTGCAGGCCGGAGGAATGTTGAATCGTAATTGTGAGTGACGGCATTCGTTTTTAACCGTAAAGCAACAAACCCACCAAGAAATCTGAGTGAACACTTGGCGGCCTTTGCGCTCTCGCGGTTTACTTGAGCAAAGCTTCTTGTTCGCGGCGCAACTTCAAAATCGTTTGGCCTTCATCCAGCGCCACATCATCATAGCGCAACGGCTGGCCCATCTTCACTGGCTTTTGCACCACGCCACCCACCGCCAAACCCAGCGGCACTTGGTTCTGCGCTTGCGCCACTTCGGCGCGCTCAATCATGCCGTACATGGTGTAGCCGCCCAGCGCATCTAGCTTCTCACCGGGTTGCAAATCACGCTTGGCGTAGGCAACGGTTTCGGCCACGGGCTTTTGCGAGGTGGCTAATGTTACTTCGTTGTACAACACCGCGCGCGCCACACTGATGGGGCATTCCAAATTGGCCAAGTGATAGGGCCGGTACAGCGCCCAATACTTGCCATTGCCGTTCAGACGCAGGTAGTTCAGGTCGTTGATGATCTTGGGCTGGTCGGTGGTGATGATGACAAAGACGCCCGGCGCCACATCGCCGACCGCGTAATCCACCGCGCCTTTACCGTTGAAAATGCCGCCATCCGCTTTAGGGATGAAGACACTGGCCAAATTTTTCACGGTGGTGGTGGGGCCATAAGCGCCCGTTACCTCTGGCGCGTAGCCCGTGCCGTTGGCAATAGACGTCATTTCCACCATCGTCTTAGTGCCGTCTTCAAACGAAGCCAACATCTTGGGGCTCATGCGTTGCGTTTGGGCTTTGGCGGCGGCCGTATCCGGATTGGAAGCGCGGTTGAGCGGGTTGTTCTTGCCTTTGCCAATGCTCACAATTTCAAAACCCAAGGCATCGGCAAAATCAAACATCTCTTTGATGGTACCCGGCTCATCACCGGCCACCAGCGTGTAAATCACATTCTTGGCCCGCGCCCTTTGCGCCAGAATGTAGCCCACTGTAGCATCCGTTTCCACATTCATGTTGATGGTGTGCTTGCCGGCTTCAATGGCCGCGTTGCACACTCGCGCGCCCACATCGGGTACGCCGGTACATTCCAGAATTAAGTCTAGATTGGGGATGGTCACCAGCCAATCAGCCTGAGTGGTGGCCACCCGTTTGCCAGCGGCTATCGCATCCGCCGCGCGTGCCGCGTTATCATCTAGCGCCAGCACACTTTCCGCCGCCACGCCCGATTCAGCATAGGCGGCTACGGCGCGGTTGGGCAGAACATCTGCACAAGCTACTACTTGCATGCCTACCATGCGTTCCATTTGACTCATGAGGCCGGTGCCCATTTGGCCCGCACCTACCAAACCCACGCGAATGGGGCCATGTTGTTCTGCGCGCGTGCGCAGGCGTTCTTTGAGTGACATAGATGTTTAAGGATTAAGACGAAATGATTTGAAACTGTGCCCCAATTTCAATTTTCGGCAGGGGGCGCGCCTCGGCACAAATATCGCCCGGCATCTCCGGCGCACTTTCACCGTTGAACTTGATAATGAAGTGGCCAAGATGGCCTAAATTTTGATTGGCCACTTCCCCCACTGCGAGCAACCGGTAACGCTCGCCATTGATAACGAATTCATCGCCGGCGACCACGGGCGCGGCTAACGTTTGCCCATCATGAATCACGGCGAACTCCGTCAATTCCTCCGGCGCGCTTTGGCCAAAAAACACCAAAATACCCGCGTCAATAAACTCGGAGGTGAGGGGGCCAATGGCCGTGATGGTGGCGGAATATTTGAGCATGAAATTTAGGTAGAGACGCCCAGTCGGGCGTCTCTACTGGTTATTCAATCACTTCAATATCGTCCACGCGCACACCGGAGCAGAATAAGTCTTCGGTGATGAAGCGCATGAGCGGGCCAGCGGGCGAGGTGGCGTGAATATCCACGGTGAACACTTTCTTCATGGGGTACACACCCACGCGCGCTGTGCCGCCGCAATCAATGACGGCCACCGCAATTTCGCTGAAATCCGCCTTGCTCTTAAAGCCATCAAACGGTTTGCCGCCAGTGAGTTCTGCAATGCGGGCCGCCACTGGGTGAATGCCCCCGCCCGTAACCGAGTAAATCAAATCCTTGCCCGGCTTCGGCTCAATGACGAGTGGGCCGCCCCAGCCTTTGGGGCCTTTTTTGATACGAACTTTTTTGTATTGGCTCATGGAATTCTCCTTTTGACTGAGATGCCGAGAAGGCGATAAGTGCTAGGAATGATAATGCGCCCAAGCTGGTTCTGGCAAAGCTTGCACAAGGTTGAGCTGGGCGAGGATTCCGCCGAGGCATAACCCTCGCCCAGCTAGTGAAATCTCTAACGCTTAGAAAACAAAGCTGGCGGCGTAACCCAACAGCACTGCAATCGGGCCAGTGACGAGGCGCGAGAACAGCACGGCTGGCACACCCACTTCAACCGTTTCCGGTTCGGCCTCACCGAGCGCCAAACCCACTGGGATGAAGTCACAGCCCACTTGCGGGTTGATGGCCCACAGCGCGGGCAGAGCCACGCTCACCGGCAGTTTGCCTTCGCCAATCAACGTACCCAACAAGGTGCCGATGATTTGGGCGATGACGGCACCCGGCCCCAGCAAAGGGGAGAGCACCGGCAAACCGATGATGAGGGAGAGCACCAGCAAACCGACGATGTTGCTGGCTAACGAGCTGAGGGCATTCGCGAGTAGCGTGCCGACGCCAGTGGCCAAAATCAGGCCGATAACGAACGAGATGAAGGCCATGAACGGAATCACGTTCTTGATGACCTGATCGACCGCATCGCGGCCCGCTTGATACAACGTGCCAACGACTTTACCCACGCCGCGGCCAATGGTGACGAGGAAAGAATTGAGAGCTTGCATGTTCAGGGTACTCCTTTAGGTTTAGCTGGATTTCTTCCACATCGTGCCGCTGATGTACTCAGTGACGAGGCCACGCAGGTAAATCACGATTAAGCCGGTGAACAGATAGCCTAAGGCTAACGAGGCGAGCTTGGCATCACCGGCCGCCGTCTTCACGCCGTTGGCAATACCCGCCCACACAAACAACTCGCCGGGGTTGATGTGCGGGAAGATGCCAAGCGGTGGGTGCACAAAGGATACGGCCGCATCATAAAACGCCGGCTTGTAACGCTCTGGCAGAAAGCGACCCATGGTGTAGGCCATAGGGTTGGTAAGGAAGAAACAAGATAGGACGGGGAGCACGAGGTAGCGCAATGGTGTGGCGGCAAAACCTTCTTTGCCAGCCGCTTTTGCCACACCTTCAATTCGTTCTGGGCCGATGAGGGCAATGAGGGCATTGACGGCCGTCATCAACACAATCAAAGTGGGCACAATGCCGCCGACGAGGCTGGTAAAGACCTCGCCACCTTTGGTGAAGATGCCAATGAAAGCCTGAGCCCAACTAGCGAGCATTTCCATGGTGAAGTTCCTCCACAAGTGAATAGTTTGAGAACAAGTTTTTCCTTCTCCTCCCCCGTCCAGCGTTTCAGTTTCGTTTCCGCAATAGCACCTCCCGCAGTGCCCCTCCGAGTGAGAATAATTAGGTTAGGCGGCGGTGGGGCTAACCAGCGCCGTCTCCTCAGCTTGGCGATTCTTTTTTTCGGCGCGGGCTTCTGCATCGCGCAAGTATTGCGCCGCATTCCGAAAGGCTAAGACCTGTTTTTTGGAAATTTTCAGTTCTTCGGCCAAAGCCTTTTCATCTTCAAACAAACGGTTCATCTTCAACCCAACGAGGGGGCTGACTGACTTGAGCTGTGAAAAAATCGTCAGGCCCGAGAGTTGCTCGGCGCGCACAACATTTTCTTGCTCATCCACTACCAGCACGCCGTATTGCCGGCCTTTGTACAAGCCGCCTTCGAGGCCAATGGCGAGCTTGCCGCTTTTGCGCAATTGAGAAATGCGGCCATAGAAACGCTTCATTTGCCAATAAGACAGGCCAAGTTGAACAAGCCAAGCGAGCGCCAAAGCCAAAACAACAAAGGTTGCGGTTTCCATACTCTTTACTCCTGTTACAGCATCATCAACGCCGGTTGCTCTAACGCGGCGCGCACATCTTGCAGAAAACGGGCGGTTACCGCCCCATCTACCACGCGGTGGTCAGCCGAAAGCGTCACCGTCATGATGGGCCGCACCATCGGCTGGTCATTTTCATCTGGCACAAATTGCTTGCGGGCGCGGCTGACGGCCAAAATAGCCACTTGCGGCGGATTGATAATGGCCGTGAACTTATCCACGCCAAACATGCCCAAGTTGGAAATTGAAAAGGTGCCGTCCGCCACATCTTGCGGGCGCAGGCGGTTGCTCCGTGCGCGCTCGGCCACATCCGCAATCTCGCCCGCAATTTGGGCTAAGCCTTTGTGCGGCACATTGCTCACTACCGGCACAATCAGGCCCGCTTCCAACGCCACAGCAATGCCCACGTTCACTTCGTTCAACAGCACAATGTTCTCGCCTTCAATCCGGCTGTTCACCAATGGATGCCGCGTCAGCGCCCAGCCACACGCTTTGGCAATAATGGCCGTTAGGCTGATGCGCGCTTGCTCTTTGCCTAGCCGTTCGTTGAGCGCGGCCCGCAGAGCTTCCGCTTCACTCACATCAATGTACGCATCAAAAAAGATGTGCGGGGCTTCTTGAAAGCTCTTCTGTAAGCGCGTGGCAATAGTGCGCCGCATGCCGGTGAATGGAATGAGTTTGTGAGATTCCGTCACTTCCGGTGACGGGTGACGCGGGGCGGGTACAGCCGCCTCGCGCACATCCGCCGATTGGATGCGGCCATGCGGGCCACTGCCGGCTACTGCGCTCAAATCCACATTCAACTCGCGGGCCAAGCGGCGGGCGGCGGGCACGGCGCGGATACCATCCGCGGCGTGTGGGGTGGAGGCGGCTTCCACATCGCGTTTCATCACCCGGCCACCGGGGCCGGTGCCAGCCACTTGGTTCACATCCACACCCAACTCTTGCGCCAGCTTCTGTGCCACTGGCGTGGCGGGTGAGGCGTTACGCGGAATAGCCGGTTTGGTTGAGGCGTGGCGCGTGGCGGGTGACGGATTGACACTCTCCAAAACTTCGTCTTGGCCGCGCACAAAAGCAATCACGGCGGTTACGGGCACAGTATCACCCTCGGCAAACTGCAAGCCGTCTAAAATGCCGGTGGCGGGCGCTTCCACTTCCATATTCACTTTGTCCGTGGTCACTTCCGCAATTGGGTCACCTTGCTCCACCGCCTCACCGGCGCGTTTAAGCCACCGCACTATTTGGGCGTTCTCCTGCGTAAAGCCAAACTTGGGCATGATGACGGTTTTAGCCATTTAGTCGGTTAGTCGAATAGTCGGGTGGTCAAATAATCGAACGATGCGACTACTTGACTAACGACTACAAGACCATCAATACTCACCGCGAACAATCTTCCGCGCCTCTTCCACAATGTTGTTCACCTGCGGCACGGCGTAGGCTTCTAGCGTGCGATTGTAGGGAATGGGCACATCCAACCCGGCCAAGCGCCGCACGGGTGCTTCTAAATAATCAAAGGCTTCGCTCTCCACAATCCGGCTCACAATTTCGCCGCCAAAGCCGCCGGTTTTGTGCGCTTCATGCACCACCAACGCGCGGCCCGTTTTCTTCACGCTTTCAATAATCGGCGCATCATCCAGTGGGCTAACAGTGCGTGGGTCTAGCACTTCTAGCTCAATGCCTTCTTGCGCCAACTGCGTGGCCGCCTCCAGTGCGCGCGGCACCATGATGGACGTAGCCACCACCGTTAAATCTTTGCCCGTGCGCTTCACGTCCGTTTGACTGAGCGGAAGGCGATACGGCTCCTCCGGCACGGAGCCTTTGGTTTTATAGAGCAGTTTGTGTTCAATAAAGATGACGGGATTGTCATCATAAATCGCCGAAACCAGCAGGCCTTTCACATCGTACGGCGTGCTCGGCATCACTACTTTGAGGCCGGGGATGTGCACAAACCAGTTCTCCAGCATCTCGGAGTGTTGGGCCGCCGCGCCAGTGCCACTGCCGCCCGGCGTGCGGAGCACCATCGGCACGGTCGCTTTGCCGCCAAACATGAAGCGGATTTTGGCCGCTTGTAAAACCAACTGCTCCATGCTGATGGTGATGAAATCCATAAACTGAATTTCACCCACGGGCCGCATGCCGGTGAGCGCCGCGCCAATGCACGCGCCCGCAATGCCCGCTTCAGAAATCGGCGTATCAATCACACGTGCTTCACCAAATTCCTTAAGCAGGCCCGCGCTCGCGCCAAACGCGCCGCCGTATACGCCCACATCCTCACCGATGATGAACACGCGCTCATCCGCCGCCATGGTTTGGTGCAGAGCCTCGCGCACCGCTTCCACGTACGTTAGTTCACGCATACACGCCCTCACCAATATTCTCCACCGCTGGCTCGGGGCTGGCTTCAGAAAACGCTACAGCGGCATCAATTTGCTTCTGAATTGTTTCGCGGACGGCGTTCAGCTCCGCCTCACTCAGCCCCAACACCGCCGCAAATCGGTTGATGGGGTCACGCTGTTGCCATTCTTTTACTTCATCGCGTGTGCGGTAGGCTTGCTTATCGCTCTTGCTGTGTCCGCGCCAGCGGTAGGTGAGCGATTCAATCAACGTGGGGCCTTCACCCGCGCGCGCCCGCTCCGCCGCCTGTTTTACAGCGGCGTACACATCCAAGAGATTGTTGCCATCTACGCTTACGCCCGGCATGCCATAGGCCGCGCCGCGCTGGCTAATGCGCTCAATATTGAAAGCCTTTTGCATGGGCATAGACATGGCGTATTGATTGTTCTCGCACAAGTAAACGATGGGTAGTTTCCAAATAGAAGCCATGTTCAGGCTTTCATGGAAAGCGCCGGTGTTCGCGCCGCCATCACCAAACACGGCCAAGCACACTTGTGGCGTGCGGCGTTGCTTAATGCTCAAGCCCACACCCACAGAAATGGGCAAGCCACCGGCCACAATGCCGTTTGCGCCCAAGTTGTTGGCTTCTACATTGGCAATATGCATGGAACCGCCGCGCCCCCGGCAATAGCCTGTTTCCTTGCCCATGAACTCGGCCATCATGGCGTTCACATCACTCTCAAACCACGCCAAGCAATGGCCGTGCCCGCGGTGGGTGTTGAGTAAATAATCACCTACTTGCAAAGCGCTGGCCGCGCCCACCGCTGAAGCTTCTTGCCCAATGGAAAGGTGCATGGTGCCGTGCACGCGGCCCAGTGAAAATAATTCCTCGGCCTTTTCTTCAAAGGCGCGGATGAGTTGCATCTTGGCCAGCTTCTCGTGCGCGGTGGCTTCATCCCAGCCGGCAGAAACCAGAGTGGCGGCGCTGAGGCCGTTATGACTCGTCATTACCCGTTCACCATCACTTCCAAAGCTTTGGTGGCCGCCACTTCATCGGTGGCCAGCATATTGATAAAGCCCGCACGGCTGGCCCCTACAATGGCCTGCGCTTTGTATTGGCCACCCGCAATGCCCAACCGCATGGGGATGCGGTTGAGTTGCTCGGGCGTAACGCCCACAATGCGGCGTGTGAGGGGCAGATCAATCACTTGGCCTTTCAAATCAAAATGGATGGCGCACACATCTCCCACTGCACCGGATTGTTGTAGTTCGTTCAACTGTGTTTCCGAGAGATAGCCAGCCCGCAGAAGGCTGGCGCGCTCCGCATCCACCGTACCCACCCCCACAAGCGCCAAGGCAATATCTTGAAATTGATCGGTGATGCGTTGGACTTTAGGATCGTTCATCAACGCATTGCGTGTGACTTCGCTGTCCACCAGTAAGGGTGCCGGCACCGTAGAGTAACGGCCGCCCAAGGTGCGGGCCAAACGCCGGGCTTGTTCAGGGCCGTCAATCTCGGGGTCTGGTGTGCTGAGTGAGCCAAGCATGGTGACGATTTGCAGGTTGGTGTAAGACGCTTGCCGGAGGGCGGCCACTGTTTCGCCCATGGCGGAGCCCCAAGAAATGCCAATGGTTAGGTTATCGTGTACCAGCTCTTCCACCCACCGGGCGGCCATGGCACCAAGGCGGCGCAACATTTGTATGTAACTGAGGGTGCCACGGGCTAACACGCGCACGGCCTTCAGGCCGAGCATGGATTGGAGGGCTTGCTCTAATTCGCGCCGGCGGCTGAGGGGGTGATTAACTTTTACTTCCACTACGTTTTGGTCACGGGCTTCCGTAAGCAAGCGGGATACCATGGAGCGCGAATAGCCAGTTTGCGCGGCAATATCTTCTTGCGTCAGCCGGTCTTCGTAATACAGGCTGGCAATCCGCGCCAACAGCTCTAAGCGCTCACTATCAAGCTTTTTGTTTCCGTTCGGTTCAGACAAACGACGAATCACAGCCGTCCTCAGATAGTTAGGACACTGAACAATAAATTGCGTTTTTGTTTGATTCAGTGAAGAGATGCGGTGATTAACCGCTTATGAGTCTTATAACCCAAAACACTGTAGTTTGTCACGCATTTGTGAACAAGTCGCACAAATGTGAATTTGCATGGGCCAGCGTGACAGAATACTTTAGCAATTACACAAAACTTTGGCCGGACGGGCTAAACTGGTGGCCTTAGGCGCATTTTCCAAACGCGCTCAAGGTTCAAGCCAATTTCTCCTATAATGGGCGTCTTACAATCTAAAGTTTTACTGCCTAAAAGCTAATGACCATCTTACAAACTGCCATTCAAGCCGCGCACGCCGCTGGGGCCGTGCTCCGCGAAAAATTCACCCACACCCGGGCTACCACCAGTAAAGGCTTCCGCGATATTGTGACGGATGCCGATGTGGCCGCGCAGGAAGCCTGCCTGAGTCTCATCACAACGCATTTTCCCACCCACCACATTTTGGCCGAGGAAGGGCGGCACGATTTAGACTTGAACTCCAACACGCCCACGTGGATTATTGACCCACTGGATGGCACCAGCAACTATGCGCGGCAAGTGCCGCTGTTTGCGGTGTGTGTGGCACTGGCGCAAAATGGCCAACTCCAAGTAGGCGTAGTGTATGACCCAATTCGGGATGAACTGTTCTATGCGGAACGGGGCACGGGCGCGTTTGGGCAAGTGGCGGGCGGCGTGGCGGAGCGTTTGCAAGTAAGCGCAGTGAGTGATTTAGGCGAGGCGGCGGTAGCGATGGGCTTTCCGCGTGACCCGGCTACGCGTACAGTAGCCAACCAACTGGATGCCCGAATGGGCGCGGCGTGCCAAGGTTTGCGTGGCTTGGGGAGCGCCGGCTTACATTTGGCCTACGTGGCCGCCGGGCGGCTGGAGGCGTGCTACCACCTTGCTCTGCAACCGTGGGATATTGCCGCTGGTGCGCTTCTCATCACCGAAGCGGGCGGACGTTTAACCATGCTGAACGGCGCGGCATGGCATTTAGGCGAGGGCCGCGTGTTAGCCAGCAACGGCCAGTTACACTCAAACTTGGTGCAAGCGTTGGCGTGGGAATAAACGAAGAACATGAGACCTGTCAGGTGGCGCGAGAGCAAGCCACAAATATCACGATTTGTGCGCGCCACCTGACAGGTCTTAGGCTAAAGGAGCTGAAGTGAAAAATCGCAACGTTATTGGTTCCGTGGCCGCCACCATTATGGGCTTGCTGGTGTTGGGCATCTTCATCCTTTCCAATTTCCTTTCCGGCAACAACATCCCCGTGGCCGAGCCAACGCCGCCGCAAAACATTTCTAGCAGTTGGTATGAACTGTACTTCACACAACCGGAAGTGACGGCCAAAATTTCTAATCCGGCTGGCGGCCTGCCCGTAAAAATCACCGATACATTTGCCCAAGCACAACAAACACTGGATGTGGCCGTTTATGATATGGATTACCAACTGTACGCTGATGCGCTGATTGCGGCGCACGAGCGTGGCGTGCGGGTGCGCGTGGTAACGGATAGTGATTACCTAAGCGAAGAGCCACTGCAGGCCGTGCGCAACGCCGGCATTCCGGTGGTGGCAGATGAGCGGGACGCGTTTATGCACAACAAATTTGTGGTGCTTGATGGTGCGCGCGTGTGGACGGGTTCCCTGAACTTTACCTTTAGCGATGCGTATCGCAACAACAATAGCATGTTACTCATCAGCTCCACGCGGCTGGCGGAGAATTACACCGCTGAGTTTGAGCAGATGTTTACGCGGCGTGATTTTGGCCGCGCCGCTAATCCGCCCAACCCACAAATTAATCTTTCCGGCACGCTGATTGAAAACCATTTTTCGCCCAATGGTGGTGTGGCCGCGCAAATTTTAGAAGTTCTGCGCTCCGCTAAAACCAGCATTCGGTTTATGGCTTTTGCCTTTACGCGGGAAGACTTTGCCAATGTGCTGATTGAAAAAGCCCAAGCGGGCGTAACGGTGCAAGGCGTGTTTGAGCGGCGGCAAATTGAAGCTGGCTCTGATGGCGCCTGGAACCTGTTGAGCCGCGCTGGCTTAGAAGTGCGGCAAGACGGCAACACGTATAATCTCCACAGCAAAGTTTTTATTGTGGATAGCCAGATCGTGGTCACAGGTTCTTACAACTTCTCCCGCAATGCGGAAGAACAAAACGATGAGAACATCCTGATTATTCACAACGCCGATATTGCCGCCGCGTACGAAGTGGAGTGGCAAAAGGTGTGGCAACAGGCAGAAAGATAGGTCCCAACTACCAATTGCCAAATCCCAAGTTGGCCAACTCAACCACAGGAGGCTGAAATGACTGAAAAGCGAATGGCTCCGGGCAAGGATGCTGTGCCGTTTGATTTACGTGATAGAACCTTTCTGTTCACAGTCCACGTCATCAAATGGGTTCGCTTACTGCCCAATGATACGGGCACGCAAGTAGTAGGGCGGCAATTGTGTAGATCATCTAGCTCAATCGGCGCGAACGTAGAGGAAGCCGATGGGACGGACACACCGAAAGACCGCGTTTACAAATGGGTTTTGGCCCGCAAGGAAGCGCGCGAAAGCCGTTATTGGATTAGAGTAGTATGCGCCATCGGTTCAGATTCACCCGAAGGCCAAGCCTTGGCGCAAGAAGCTCAAGAGTTGATTAACATCCTCAGCGCCCTAATCAACAAAGGCAAGCGCAACTTAGGCGCAACCTAATTGGGATTTGGCGTTTTGGAATTTGGGATTTTAGTTTTGGGATTTTCAGATGTTTTATTTAGGCAAACGCTTTGACCCACTGGCGCAACAACTGACGAGCGAACGGCTGGAATATGACCCGGCAGATTTAACCACGCACGCCGTGTGTGTGGGCATGACGGGCAGTGGCAAGACCGGCCTATGTGTGACTCTGCTAGAAGAAGCCGCGTTGAGTGGCCTGCCCGCCATTTTGATTGACCCAAAGGGTGACATTACCAATCTGCTTCTTCAATTTCCGGAACTGCGGCCGGCGGATTTTCAGCCGTGGGTGAACGTGGATGAAGCGCGCCGCGCCAAACAAACGGTGGAGGCCTATGCCGCGCACACCGCCGAAAGCTGGCGCGCCGGAC
>JAEURM010000169.1 GCA_016789245.1 Anaerolineales bacterium | reverse complement strand
ACGCCGTTGGCATCTGGATTTTCTATCTTCAACTCGGTGGGCATCAGGGGCTTACCGGCTGAGCCAAGCTTGCGGAGCGCATCTTCTGGCGCGAGAGTGGCCACTTGCGAAGCGGCTTCTGTGAGGCCATAAGTTTGCACCACGGGCAGGCCGCGCTCGGCGCACGCTTCCAGCAATGGGCGCGGGGCCGGGCCGCCGCCCAATAAAATACAGCGCAATGAGGTGGGTTGCGCCCCAAATCCAACCTCCAGCATCCGCTGAAGCATGGCGCTCACCACCGAGATGATGGTGACGCGTTCGGCGGCAATGGCGGCGTTCACGGCTACGGCATCAAAACTTTCATGCACCACCACCGGGATGCCGTAAATGACGCCGCGCAAAAGAATGGAAAGGCCACCTACGTGAAAAAGCGGCAAGCACGCCAGCCATACATCATCCGCATGTAAGCCTAAATTTAATGCTGAGCCAACGGCGCTCCACCAGTGATTACCAAACGTGAGTTGCGCGCCTTTGGGCTGGCCAGTGGTGCCGGAGGTGAAGAGGATAGAGTGAATGGAGTCTAAGGAGAAAGAAGTGGCGTGAAACGTGAAACGTGAAACGTGATGCGTGAAATCTTGGCTGAGGCTTTCAACGCGGAGCGGCGTTGGTTGGGCGAGGGCGTCAGCGGTTTGAGTGTGCGCGTCATCGGTGAGAAGCAGTTTTACGCTGAGGTGATTGATTTGCCACGCCAGTTCTGCCGGGGTGAGGCGGGTGTTGAGCGGCACAAGCACGGCCCCGGCGCGGCTAATGGCATGTACCAACACCACGTAGTTGGCGCTGTTGCGGGCTAGCACGGCCACGCGCTCGCCACTCTGCACGCCGAGTGTTTGCAACCACACCGCCGCGCCGCTCACGCGCTCATTCAGTTCCCTAAACGTCCACCGCGCCCCACTCGTCACCAAAGCTAAACGCTCTGGCGTAAGGGCGGCGCGGTGATTTAGCCAATCTGGGAGCATATAAATTGGAGAATTGGAGGATTAGACGCAAGCGTCTCCAATCTTCCAATTCTCTTTTTAGGGGAAGCGCGGAAACTTTGAAAAATCCGGCTTGCGTTTTTCAATGAAGGCGTTTTTGCCTTCTTGCGCTTCCTCACTGAGATAGTAGAGCAACGTGGCATCACCCGCCAATTGCTGAATGCCGGCCAAGCCATCACTATCCGCGTTGAAGGCGGCTTTGAGCATGCGAATGGCGAGCGGGCTTTTCTCCAAAATCTCACGCGCCCACTGCACGGCTTCTTCTTCCAATTTTTCCAGTGGCACCACGGTGTTCACCAAGCCCATCTCCAGCGCTTGTTGGGCGTTGTACTGGCGGCAGAGATACCAAATTTCACGCGCCTTTTTGTGGCCCACAATGCGGGCCAAGTAGCCAGAGCCGTAGCCGCCATCAAAACTACCCACCTTGGGGCCGGTTTGGCCAAAGATGGCGTTTTCAGCGGCGATGGTTAAATCACACACCACGTGCAGAACGTGGCCACCGCCAATGGCGTAACCGGCCACCACGGCAATCACGGGTTTAGGGATGGTGCGGATGAGACGTTGCAGTTCCAGCACGTTCAGGCGCGGCACGCCATCTTTGCCCACGTAGCCGCCTTTGCCGCGCACGCTCTGGTCACCGCCAGAGCAGAAGGCTTTATCACCCGCGCCAGTGAACAGAATCACGCCAATGCTTTGGTCATCGCGGGCCAGCGTAAACGCATCAATCAATTCTTGCGTGGTAAGCGGGCGGAAGGCGTTGCGCTTCTCAGGCCGGTTGATGGTGATTTTAGCAATGGCTTCACCAGCGGCGTGTTCGTACAGAATATCCGTGTAGTCTTTGACTTTTTTCCATTTCATAGGCATAGCAACCTCAAGAGTGATTAGGGATTAAGGATTAGGGATTATGCGTCAATCCCTAACCCCTAATCCCTGATAAAAAATTCAACACAGAATTTTGAAAAAACCCCGGCTTCTCTAACTGCACGGCATGGCCCGCGCCGGGCACAATTTCTAAACGGGCGTTGGGCAGGCGCGTAGCCATTTGCCGGGCAATGTTCACAAACTTAGTATCCCGTTCACCGGCCAGCAAAAGCGTAGGCACGGTTACTTCATGTAAACGCTCCCACAGTGAAGGCTGAGCGCCGGCGCCGAGGCCGCGTAAGTTATTGGCTAAACCGTGTGCGTTATTTTGTAAGCGCTGTTGGCGCAAAGCGGCGCGCACGGCGGCTGGCAAACCCTTTTGGCTGGCGAACAGCGGGATATTTTCCCAGTAATCTACAAACGCTTCCAGCCCGTCCCGCTCAATCTGTGAGGCCAAGGCTTCATCACTGGCCACGCGGGTGGCGCGTTCCTCCGCGCTGGCAAGGCCCGGTGAGCCGCTCACCATTAGCAAATGGCTCACCCGTTCCGGGTAGTTGATAGCAAAGCTTAAGGCCACCCGGCCACCCAAAGAGTACCCAAGCACGGCGGCGGAATCCACTTGCAAAGCGGTGAGGATGCCGTTCACATCTGCCGTGCAATGCGTCATGCTGTACCGCGCCGCCTCGGGTGGTGAAGCAGAAGCGCCGTGCCCCAATAAATCTATCGCCATTGTGCGGAAGTGGCGGCTGAACACGGAAACGTGCGGGTGCCAGTTGGCGGCACTGCCGGTGAAGCCGTGTAAAAGCACCAGCGGCGCACCGTCTCCGGCGGTTTCTAAGTTGAAAGTTTGGCCATTAATTTCCACGAAGGCACACTAAGATGCACGAAGGCACACGAAGTTAAGGGCTTTCGTGTAACTTCATGGACACCACTTTCCACACTTCACGGTGCATCGTCACGTTGGTTTCGCGGTGGGTGCGGATTTCTACAAGGTGCAGGCCGCCAGCGGCGAGGCCGTGCGTGACGGCGTGTTGAAACTCCGGCCAGTTGTTGGGGCGCGTGAGCGTTGCGCCGTACAGTTCAGCGGCAGGCGCAAAATCTAAGCCGTGCGGCGTGCCGAAGAGTTGCTCAAAGTGTTGCGGGTGCGCGGCTTGCGGCAAGAAAGAAAAAATTCCGCCGCCATCATTGTTAATGAGCACAATCACGGCGTTGAGGCCATGCAGTTTGGCGGCTAGCAAGCCGTTCATATCGTGATAAAAGGCAATGTCCCCAATCACCAACACCAGCGGCCCGGTCACACTCGCGCCCAACGCGCTAGAAATCACACCGTCAATGCCATTCGCGCCTCGGTTGGCGAGGAAACGGAGATGGCGTTCACTGCCCGTAAAAAATGTATCCAAATCGCGCACGGGCATGCTACTGCTGGCAAAGAGTGTGGCCCCGGCTGGCAAGCACGCGGCCAGTTCTGAAAACACCCGGCCTTCAAACCACTCGGCGTAAGAATTGATTTGCGCGGTGATGGTGGCGCGGGTTTGCTGGGCGATGGTGCGCCAATTATTGAGCCACTCCGAAACTCTAAGGGTCGGCTTCGCGCAGACCCTTAGGGTTTGAATGAACGCTGTTGGCTCACACACAAATACATCCGAGGCCAAACGCGCCGGGTCTTGCCACTCACCGTCATCAATCAGAACTTGGCGGGCGTGGGCGTGGCGCTGAAGGTATTGCAAAACAGGTTTGGAAGTGGGCATTGGCCCAAAACGTAAAACTACTTCTGGCGCTAGTTGCTGGGCAATTTTTTCATCGCGCAAAAACGCATCATAACTATCAAGCACGTTGGCGCGAGAATGTGGGCCGCAACGCACTTGTGAAAGCGGGTCTGCCAAAACAGGGAAGCCGAGTTGTTCTGCGAGTTGCGTGATGGCCGCTGGAAAAGCCGGATTGGTTTGCGGGCCAGCAATAATCAGGCCGCGTTCAATTTGCGCGAGTTCATGGGCCAGTTTTTCAATAGACGCTGGCTCAGGTACGCGCACACCGCTGGAAACAACGGCGTACGGTTGCCCGGCAGGCCGCGCGGTTTCAAAATCCACTTGCGTGGGCACGGGCACAAGCGGCTCCCGCAGTGGAAAATTCAGATGTACCACACCGGCGGGAGCGGTGGCGGCCTCGGCCACGGCGCGGCTGGCCACGGTGCGGGCGTAGCGTAAAGTTTCCGGCGTGCCTTCGGGCAAGCTCAGCTCCACAAACCACTTGGCGTAATGGCCATAAATTTTTATTTGGTCAATCGTCTGCGGCGCGCCCGCATCACGTAACTCGGGTGGCCGGTCGGCGGTGAGCACAAGCAGTGGTACGCGGGCGTAGTGCGCTTCAATGATGGCGGGAAAAAAGTTCGCCGCCGCTGTGCCAGAAGTGCACACTAAGGCCACGGGCTGGCGCGTAGCTTTGGCTAAGCCCAACGCAAAAAACGCCGCTGAGCGCTCATCGTAGTGCATCCACAGCTGGATATTTTTTTGTTCTGCAAAAGTAAGGGCCAACGGCGTGGAGCGCGAGCCGGGCGCGATGCACACGTGTTGTACTCCCGCACGCGCCAATTCATCTACCAACGCACCAATGTAAAGATAAGCGGCTTGAGAGGGGAGCATGAAAAATTCTCTAATTCTCCAATTCTCAAAAATTGGTGATTAGAGAATTGGAGAATTGGGGGGTCACGTCAGCGCGTTGAGCATCGGCTTGAGCTTGAGATTGGACTCAGCATACTCGCGCTCAGGGTCAGAATCGGCCATGATGCCGCACCCGGCGAACAGGGTGGCGCGGTTGCCACGGAGCAGTGCGGAACGCAGTGCCACCGCAAACTCGCCTTGCCCACGATGATCTACCCAGCCTACCGGCGCGGCGTACCAGCCTCGGTCTAGCTTTTCATGCTCACGGATGAACTTGAGCGCGGCCTCACGTGGGCGGCCACCTACGGCCGGCGTGGGATGCA
>JAEURM010000168.1 GCA_016789245.1 Anaerolineales bacterium | reverse complement strand
TCAAACGCCACCAAGCCCGCCGCGGCCAACACGCCCACTTGCCGCATCCCGCCGCCCACCAGCTTACGGTTGCGGTGCGCTTCCGCAATAAACTCCCGTGAGCCGCACAGCACGGAGCCAACCGGCGTGCCCAAACCTTTAGAAAGGCAGAACATCACAGAATCACATGGGCCTGCCAGCGCGGAAGCGGCCACGCCTTGCGCTACTGCCGCATTGAACAGCCGCGCGCCATCTAAATGCAATTTGAGATTGTAATCACGTGCTAGCTCCGCCACCTGTTGCGTATATTCCGCAGAGAGCGGCACGCCGCCGCAAATGTTCTGCGTGTTTTCTAAACAGATAAGGCGCGTGCGCGGGTGATGCTGATCTTCCTCCCGAATGGCGGCTTCAATCTCTGAAATGGCGAGTGTGCCATCCGGCTGGTTTTTCACCACGGCCGCTTGTGCGCCCACCAACGCCGCCAAGCCGCCCACTTCATTCAAATAAATGTGTGAGTTGTGGCCCACAATCACTTCCTGCGCGCGCCCACAGTGCGTGAGCAAGGCCACCAAATTCGCCATCGTGCCGGAGGCCATAAACAGCGCCGCCTCGTGGCCCGTCAGCGCCGCCGCGCGTTCTTGCAAGCGGTGCACGGTGGGGTCATCATCGTAAACATCATCACCCACTTCGGCGTTAGCCATTGCGCGCCGCATCTCAGGTGTGGGTTGGGTTACGGTATCACTGCGTAAATCAATTAGGCCGTTATCAAAGCTCATGGCGTTGGGGTTCCTTGTTGCCAAATAGAGGGAATTTCACGAAGATAATCAATCAGCGAATTCAGCATGGGCGGTAGGCCGTAGAACAGCGCGATGATGAGCAAGGTAATGGCCACCATCTGCCACGCACAGCCCAAACAACCCAAACTCAGCCCCCAAGTGGCGCGGCGCACGCCCACTCCATCGGCTTCACGCCGCGCGGCCCTACGGCTCCACACACCCAGCGCAAACGTAATGGCCGCAAACGGCAAACCGAGGATGGTAGTGATGACGGTGGGCAGAAGCGAAAAAATCAGCCACAACCCGCCAGTGACTAAACTGATGCTGGCCCAGAATCTGGGAGAGGGGGAGCGGTTTTCGGGTGGCACTTTGGCTTGCCACGAATTAGCACGAATGGTCACGAATCTTCGTGCCAATTCGTGACCATTCGTGGTGTGAAGAGGCTAATGAAGATTAATACTTCCGCACCAACGCTTTGTAAGTATCCGGCTCGCGGTTTTGGATGGATTGAAATTCTTCACGGCGTTGGCGTACTTCGCCTAAATCAATGCGCGCCACGCAATAACCTTCCGCCGGTTCGTTCGTTTTGGGGTCAATCTCACCGGCCAGCGTGGCGTACACCTGCCCGCGCGGCCCCACAATCATAGAATCACCAAAGAACGAGTACGTCACATCATCCCCCACGCGGTTGGCGGCGGCCACAAACATAGCGTTTTCATACGCGCGCGCTAACACGTACGTACGGAATTCATCGCGGTGCGGCTTTTCATAGTTGGCGCATACCAACAAAAGTTCAGCGCCATCTAACGCCAAACTGCGCGTGGCTTCGGGGAAGGCCAAATCATAGCCAGAGAGCAAAGCCACATTGCCAAACGTACATTCAAACACCGGAAATTTATAACCGGCGCGGAAGGCCATGCGCTCTTCGCCCTTGAGGTGTACTTTGTGATAATCGCCTATCAGCTCACCATCCGGCCCAATCAACACCACGGAGTTGAAGATGACGGACTCCACTTTTTCTTTGGAGGGCAAACCAAACGCAATGTGCACGCCAAACTCTTGCGCGCGTTGCGCCATCACATTCACCGAAGAGCCGGGCACGCGTTGCGCCAAATCTACAAAGCGCACGCCACATTCATAGCCAGTCGTAATCAACTCTGGAAAAACAATAATGTCCACTTTCTGCTGGCTGGCAATCTTAGCCACCAAATCGGCCATCTTCACCAAATTCTCTTCCACCTCGCCGAGTTTGGGCTTCATTTGAACAGTGGCAACGGTTACTTCACGCATGAGAACTCCTGAAAAATTTAGAGAATTAGAGCCTTGGAGAATTGCGGGCTATCCGCCAATCGCATTTTATCATTTTCGCGCCAATTCGAGCAGATGTTCTAATTCGGGCGGGAGCGGCGCGGTGAACGTTTGGCGCTTGCGGGTACGGGGCAAAGTTAGCGTAAGCCGCGCGGCGTGCAGAAATTGGCGGCTCGTTGCCAGCGTGGGCCGGGTGCGGCCATACACCGTATCGCCCACAATTGGGCACTTCAGTACATAAGCCAAGTGCAAACGGATTTGATGCGTGCGGCCCGTGAGCAAGTTGCACTCTAACAAGCTGTGCGCCTTGAGCTTTTCCACCACGCGGTATTCGGTAAGTGCGGGTTTGCCGCCGCGCGCTTCAGAAACAACGGCCATGCGTTTGCGTTCATGCGGGTCACGCGCCACGGCGGCGTCGATGCGGCCCGTATCCGTGGGCGGAAAACCATCCACTAACGCCAAGTAATGCTTTTCAATCGTGCGCTCCGCAAACTGGCGTTGCAAACTGCGGTGCGCGGTATCGTTCTTGGCCACCACAATCAGGCCGCTGGTATCTTTATCTAACCGGTGCACAATGCCGGGCCGCGTCTCATCGCCCACGCCTTCCAACTCAGGGTCATGCCCCAGCACGGCGTTCACCAATGTGCCGCTAGCATGCCCCGCCGCCGGATGCACCACCATGCCCGCCGGTTTGTTGATCACCAAAATATCATCGTTCTCAAACACCACATCCAGCGGAATGGCTTCGGCTTGGTGAGAAGTGGGCGCTGGCGCTGGAACCGTAATCTGCACCGATGCGGCTTGCTCCAGCTTAAGCGCGGGCTTACTCACGGTTTGCCCGTTCACCGTGACGCGGCCTTCTTCAATCAGCCGTTGCGCCTGCGTGCGTGAAAGCTCTGGCAACTGCGCGGCCAAAATTTTATCCAGCCGTTCGCCTTCACCCGTTGTATCAAACTTCAGAATTTGTTCAGTCACTGCCGTTGTTATCCGTTCGTTCGTTTCAAGTCCGCTTTAGGCCTGAGTTGCGTCTGGCTCAGTTTTGGGAGCGTGGCGGGATTCATTCCACATCAACAGCACTAGCACAACCACGCCGGTGGTAATGCTCAAATCTGCCACGTTGAAGATTGGCGTATTCCACATGCTCATCAGATTGAAAAAATCGGTCACCGGGCCATTCACCACTCGGTCAATTAAATTGCCTAGCGCGCCACCCAACTGCAAGCCGAGCGCTACGCGTAACGCCCACTGGCCCTCGGGCAGGCGCGCGGCGTAGTACGCAATCACAATGGAAACCACCACCGCAATCGCGCCAAAAATCACCCCGCCGGATTGAAACATGCCAAAGGCCGCACCGTTGTTTTCAATGTGTAAGAACCGGAAGAATGGCGCAATCTCCGGCGTGGGCGCCCAAATAGAGCCCACCGGCATGTTGGCGCGCACCAGCACTTTGATGTATTGGTCAATCAAAATCACCAGTGCGCCTATCCAATATACTAATTGTTGATTAGCAATTTTCTTGAACATGAATTTCCTTTTACATTATCAAACCCCAAGGGTCTCCCAGATCCTTAGGGTTTATATGATTTTACCCGACCCGCGCTATCTGCGCTGATTTTTATTGACACGCTCATGGGGCGGGAGTAGAATGCGACCAGTTCTTTGTGACACGAGCTATGAATACTGATAGTCCTGACCTAGATTCGAGTATCAACACCGCTCTCCCAACCTAACATCCGGGCTAGCTTCCGCGCGGCTTAAAGACGTGCGCCACTGGCCTGTTATGGCCGGGAGGCGCATGTTTCTTTTAGAACCCAGCTCTAAAACTATCGAATCGAAACGTTTTGGTCACGAAACCGTACCGAAGCGAACGGTTTGAAGCTGGGTTCTTTAATTTGGAGGCCGCCATGGATCAAGTGCTGATTGACTCCGCGTTGGAACGCGTCCGCGCCGCACTGGAAGCCGGGCAAGTGGAAGATGCGCTCAAAGTCTTGGCTGATTTGCACCCGGCTGACCGCGCTGAAACTTTCTCTGACTTACCCAAAGAAGAACAAGACGAATTACTCCCGCGCCTTGACCCGGAAGACGCCGCTGAACTCCTTGAAGAATTAGAAGAGGACGAAGCGGCCGAAGCCGTTTCCAATCTCTCCTCCGCAGATTTGGCGGACGTATTGGATGAGATGGAGCCGGACGCCGCCGCCGACTTGCTGGGCGATTTGCCCAAAGCGCAAGCTGAATCGGCGTTGGCGCAGATGGAGCCGGATGCCGCCGAAGATGTGCGCCCCTTGCTGGCCCACGCCGATGATACGGCGGGCGGCTTGATGACGAGTGATTTCTTCGCGCTCCGCCGCCAGATGACGGCCCAGCAAACCATTGAGTTTCTGCGCCAGCAAGAGCCGGACGGCGCAATGCCTTACTACCTTTACGTGGTTGACCGGTTTGATAAGTTGATTGGAGTGGTGGGCTTGCGCGATTTAATTGCCGCCAAGCCGGAGGCGCTGATTGATGGTTTTATGCGGCGCGATGTGCGCAGTGTGCCCGTAGGCACTGACCAAGAAGAAGTAGCGCGGCTGATGACTAAATACAGCCTGTTGGCTTTGCCGGTGGTAGATGCCGAGGGCAAATTGGCCGGCGTCATCCGCTCCAGTGATATTGCGTATGTGATTGAAGAAGAAGCCACCGAAGACTTGTATCGCCTCTCCAACGTTTCGGATGGTGATATTACGCCGTTCAGCCCTATCAAACAATCCATCAGCCGCCGCCTGCCGTGGCTGTACGTGAATTTGTTTACGGCTTTTCTGGCCGCATGGGTGGTGAGTTTGTTTGAAG
>JAEURM010000167.1 GCA_016789245.1 Anaerolineales bacterium | reverse complement strand
CCACACTAAAAGCAACGTAATGGCAAACGGGATTCCTAAGCGCAAAATCACCATCATCACCATTACTGTTAAGCCAAACATACTTACCTCCTGCACGGTAAAGCGTCTGCAGACGCTTTCACTCTAAACCTAAAGGTGATGGCTGTGAATTCGGTGAAGCCCCCAATTTGTGTGGGTGGTTCGCCCCACGTTACGCTTGAATAATACCGTGCCGGATGGCGTATTTCACTAACTCAGTGCGCGAGTGCAGGCCGAGTTTGCGCATGATATTTTCTCGGTGGCGGGCCACCGTTTTGGGGCTGATGGTGAGCGCTTCGGCAATTTGGGCGTTGCCTGCGCCTTCGGCTAAATGCGCCAATACTTCATTCTCGCGTTCTGTGAGCGGCTCAGCCGTCAGCGGTGCCGCTTGGTTGTGGGTCAGTAAATCACGAACTAAAAGTTTGGCTAAAGAGGGATACAGATACACTTCACCTGCCGCCGCGCTCCGCACCGCCGTGAGCAATTCCTCTGGCGCGGCGCGTTTGGGAACGTACCCGCTGGCCCCGGCGTGTAACATCTTAAAAAAATACTCTTGGTCTTCGTGAATGGTGAGCGCCACAATGGCAATTTGGGGCTGAGCGGCCTTTATCAGTTGCGTGGCGTCTATGCCCGTCATATCCGGCAAGCCAATATCCATGAGAATCACTTCGGGCCGGAGTTGATTGGCCAGAACAACGGCCTCGTGCGCGGTTCCGGCTTCGCCCAGAATCTCAAAATCCGGCTCGTTCTCCAGCAGGAGCCTCAAACCAGAGCGCACCACGGCGTGATCATCTACCAGCAACAAGTGAATGGTCACAACGGCTTCTCCTGTGCCACTAATGGAATTTCAGCCTCCACGCGCGTGCCGCGCCCGGGGCGGGAATGAATTTCACAGCGGCCACCTAGTAGCGTGGCGCGTTCTTGCATGCCCAGCAAGCCCCACGTAGGCCGCTCGGCGGTGGGGGCTTGCGTTTCAAAACCATGCCCATCATCTTCCACACTCAAGCGCACAGCATGGAGGCCATAACCTAAATACAGGCTGGCTTGCGCCGCGCCGCTGTGCTTCACCACGTTGGTCAACGCTTCCTGCGCAATGCGGAACAAAGTGATTTTCACAGTGGGGCTGAGTTCACGCTCTTGGCCACTCACATTTACTAAGGTGCGCAATGGTGTGCGCGCTTCTAACTCGCTGGCATACCAGCGCAGGGCGGAGGCCAAGCCTAAATCATCAAGGTGGGATGGCCGTAAATCCGCAATCAGGTGGCGCAATTCATCTAGCGTTTGGTTGGTGAGTGTCTCAAGCGCCACTAGCCGTTGGTGGGTTACTGCTTTATCTAGCTCTAACGCCGTGGCCGCGCCGCGCAAACCCAAGCCAAGGGCGGTGAGGCTTTGACCGGTGGCATCATGCAATTCGCGCGCAATGCGTTGCCGCTCGGCTTCTTGGGCGGCCACCACGCGGCGTAAAAATTCACTCCGTTGTGCTTCCCGCCGCTCCGCTTCCTCCAGCCGTGCGGCGTGCAAATCCGCAATCTGTTTTTGGGTTTCCACTTCAAACGCCCGCAAAAACCTAATCACAAACAACGCCACTAACGCCGCACACAGGGCGCGCAAAAGCTGAATGGGAAAGCCAAACCAACTGAGGAATAAATCTTGATTGAGAAAAGTGGAAGGCGGCAGGGGGCTGGCGCGCACAAACATTTGCCCCACCGCGCCGTACCAAAAGAAGGCGATGGCCGCCCACAAACTATCGCGGCCAAAGCGGCTAAGGCCGGCGCGGCGGAAGGCGCGTTGTTGCACCACCAATCCGGCGGCGGCCAGCAGGGCGCTGGGTACGCCTAAGGTGTAACGTGTCCACACATCTAGCGCGGGCCAGAGTTGATTTTCTAGCGAGTGATTTGAGATGAGGCCTAAGCCGCCCAACGCCCACACCACTGTTAGCCCCAGCGGGATGAACAACATGCCTTGTTGCAAGTGCTCGTTGGAGGCAAACAGCAAGCCGCCAAACGTGGCCAGCGGCAAAAAGGAAACTGCAATAATGCCCAGCCGGATGGCTTCCCACGTTGCGTCATTATTAAGATAGCTGGGAAGTAAGCCCAAAAGCTGAAACATCTCCAGCCACTCATGCCCGCCATGAATCAAACCGAAGAGGGCCAGCGGCTTCAACGCCCGCCGGAGTCGCTCATCGCTGGCGCGGCCTCCTTCTAACCACACGGCCAAACCCATGGTGAAGAAAGCTAACCCGTAAAAGAAGAAAATTACTGCCATCACAACTTTCTATTTTCAAGCGGGGTGGCCTCGCCGCCCAGTGCCCTTGGTATGCGCCGCTGAGGACGTCTATCCTGAACAATTGCGGTTGGCTTTATCTTGATTAGGGGTGGATGACTTTCGTCAGTAGCAGAGCGGGACGGGCGGCAGTAACCAACCCATCACGGCGGATTTACCTTCAAGCTCTCGCATTGAGGAGGCCGCATGAAAATTTATATTGACCGGACAACGTGTCCGGCTTGTCAGGCATATTGTGACCGGCACGCTGCGAAGTTGGTGCGGTTTCCATTGGGTGAAGACCGCCCGTGCATTACGGCTATGGAAGACGATGGCCAAGAAGCGCTGACGATTGATGTAACCGATGGCCAAAACCACGCCACGCTCACGCTGACGGAAGAGCAACGGCAGATTGTGGCTTTGGAAGGGCTGACGACTTTACTGCCGTGGTATCGGCACTAAACTTGGATGGTGAAGGCTACTTACCTAATTGCTCCAACACGGTTTGCGCGGCCCAGTAGCCGCACATGCCGTGCACGCCGCCGCCCGGGGGCGTGGAAGAGGAACACAAATAAATGCCCTGAGCGGGTGTGGCATATGGCGGAAAACGCACTGCTGGCCGCGTGAATAATTGCGTAAAATCCTGCACGCCGCCGTTAATATCACCCCCCACGTAATTGGCGTTGTAAGCCTGCATCTGCATGGCGGTGAGTGTGTGCGTGGCGAGAATGCGTTCTTGGAAGCCGGGCGCAAACCGCTCAATCTGTTTGATAACGACTTCACTCATATCCACCGTTGAGCCGTGCGGCACATGGCAGTACGCCCAGCCAGTGTGCTTACCGGCGGGGGTGCGGGTTTCATCAAACAAACTTTGTTGCGCCACCAACACGTACGGCCGCTCACTGTGCTCACCGTGCCACATGACCCGCTCACTGGCCGCAATCTCCGCCAGCGTGCCGCCCACATGCACCGTTCCAGCTTGTAGGCACTCCGCCGCCCGCCAAGGAATAGGGCCATCCAACGCAAAATCCATTTTGAACACACCCGGCCCGTAACGGTAACGTTTAAGAGATTGCACATAGCCCGCCGGAAAGCGGTGCGCGGCCAGCTTGAGTAGTTGGCGTGGCGTCACATCCAGCAGAACGGCGCGCACGGGCGGAAGCTCATCAATGATTTGCACCGGCGCGTTGGTGATAACTTCACCGCCCAATGTTTGCAAATACGCCGCCATCGCTTGCGTAATTTTGTGTGAGCCGCCTTTAGCCAGCGGCCAGCCCACCGCATGGCCCAGCATCCCCAGCATCAACCCAAAAGCGGCGGTGGGTGAATTTTCCAACGGTTGAATGCTGTGCGCGGCCAAACCGGCAAACAACGCTTGCGCGCGTTTTTCTTTGAAGGCCAACTGTGCCAAGCCTGTGGCCGATTGCATGGCCAGCAAGCCAAAGCCGGCCATGGCCAACGGGTGTTTGGGCAAACGCAGTGGGCCAAGAAATTCGGCGATGATTTTTTCCCACTCACCCGTTACAAAGCCCAGCAACCGTTGATAAGCGCCCGCATCTGGGCCGAGATGGGCGCTGGTAGCCCCAATAGATTTTTCTAGCAAAATGGCGGTGCCATCATCCAATGGATGGGCCAGTGCGGCGGGCGGGTGGATAAACTCCAGCCCGAATTTTTCTAGCGGCAGGGCGCGCAAAAACGGCGAAGCTAAACTGAGCGGGTGAATGGCGGAGCATACATCATGCGCAAAGCCGGGCAGGGTGAGTTCTGCGGTGCGTGTGCCGCCACCGATAGTGGCACAGGCTTCGCGCACCTGCACGCGCCAACCGGCCTGCGTCAGCACAATGGCCGCCGCCAAGCCGTTTGGCCCAGCGCCTACAATGATGGCGTCAAAAGAATTAGAGGGCATGGCTCTGCACTTCAATCGCGCAATCAACGATTAGTTTACTGATTTGGTTTTCGTTCATGTTGATCCTCCTGCGTTTGATGTTGGTTGTTTGATTTTAGTTCAATTCCTTGCGTCTCTGTGCCCTAGCGCCCTTGCGTTAAATGGCCGCTACTCATGGCTGAGACTTTGAATTAACACAAAGACGCAAAGGCACCATGGCGCAAAGGGAGCTAGTTCTTTTGTTTGGTATCGGGCTTAATCCACACACTCACTTTTTCTGGCTGGAGCGTCTCATCAATCACCTCCACCAGCCGCGCGGTGAGCTTATCTAAATCGGTTTCATCGCGGCAGGTGGCCGCAAACTCGGCCAGCACTTTTTGAGCATCATATTTCTTGCGGAAGAAACGTTTATCAATAAATTCCTGCACGCGGTTGCGGAGCGGGAAGAACAAGGCGGCAATGGCGAGCGTAGAAAGCACAATACTAATTTCGGATTGTTGGCCGCTGACAGAGCGAAATCGGCTTTGCAAAATGGTGATGAGGCCGAAATAAGTTAAGCCAAGTAAGCCGCTGAGGAGCGAGTATTGAAGCGTGCGGCGGATGAGGATGTCAATGTCAAACAAACGGTGACGTAGGATGGCGATGGCCAACGAAACAGGCGTGAGCAAAAACAGCAAGTTGGAAATTGAATTCATCATCTGGGCAAATGGGCTGGAATAATTCGTGCCCGTGGACGCAACAATTAGGTTGGTGAAGAAGAACACCAA
>JAEURM010000166.1 GCA_016789245.1 Anaerolineales bacterium | reverse complement strand
CCTTCGCGCGGGATAACGGCCCGGTGGAAGCCAGTTGCACTTGTTACGCCTGCCAAAACTTCACGCGCGCGTACGTGCGCCATCTCGTCATCTCCAATGAAATCCTCGGCGCAACTTTGCTCACGCTTCATAACATCCACTTGCTTCTCACGCTCATGCGCGAAATGCGCCAAGCGATTTTGGATAACACCTTCGCCGCTTACGCTGAAAACTTCTTAGCTCACTACAAGCCGGTGGAAAAATCCCAATAACCAATAACCCATTCTCCAATTCTCTAATTCTCATGTCTGTATTTCAAGCCATCCTCCTCGGCCTCCTCCAAGGCCTGACTGAGTTTTTGCCTGTTTCCTCCACCGCGCACCTGATTTTAGTACCGTGGCTTCTGGGCTGGCAATTTGATGAAAAGGCCAAGTTTGTGTTTGATGTATTGGTGCAAAACGGCACGCTCGTCGCCGTTATCATCTACTTTTGGAAAGATTTGTGGTACATCGCCCGCGCAGTGTGGGAAGGTTTGCTCAAACGTCAGCCGCTCGGCACAGTGGATGCGCGGCTGGGCTGGTTCATTGTACTGGCCACTATTCCAGCGGTGGTGGCGGGCTTACTTTTTAAAGATTTTTTTGAGAGCGTGTTTGCCAGCCCATTAATTGTGGCCGCCCTGCTGTTAGTTACAGCGGCGTTACTGGTGTTTAGTGAGCGTTACGGCCAGCGCACGCGGCCCCTCACGCAAATTACTTGGCTAGATGCGTTGATAATTGGGCTGATGCAAGCCCTAGCCATTTTGCCCGGCGTCTCGCGCTCTGGCTCTACCATGGCCGGTGGTATGGCGCGGCATTTAGAACGGCCCGCCGCCGCGCGCTTTAGCTTTCTCATGTCCATCCCCGTCATGCTCGGCGCGGGTATTATTGCGTTGAAAGATTTATTGGAGATTCCCAACTTCACTGAATACCTTTTGCCGGTGGGCGTGGGCTTTACGGTGGCCGGCATTGTGGGTTACGCCAGCATTGCCTGGCTCCTCAGCTTTGTGCGCCAGCGCTCGTTCTATGGTTTTGCCATTTACTGCGTACTGGTGAGCGTGGGCTGTTTAGCTTTTGGTTTGTTGGGTTAAGGGAATTAGTCAGCGGATGAAACGGATTTGAACGGATGAATCAAAAATCCGTTGCCATCCGTTCAATCCGTTGACGAGACATGTTCATCTTCTTAAGGCGCACTCTTCTATTTTTGGCATTGGCCGTTGTATCCGCGTGCCAAACGGCCACACCCGCGCCGCAAACTTTCACGCTGGCGGCCACAGATTTAACGGCTGAGCTGGCCGCAGATTTAGTGGCCGCTTACCGCCAAAACAACGCCGCGCCCCTCATCAACGTTGTGCCGCAATCCGCCCTCGCCGGTGAATTGGCGGCCCGCAACGCACAAGCCGCCTTCACCACCAACGCGCCGCAAGGCTTCTATTCCACGCCCATTGCTTACGTTTCTTTTGTGGTGGTGGTGCATCCCAACAACCCCGTAAATACTCTCACGCTAGCGCAGGTGCAGGCCACGTATGGCGGCCAACTTACAGATTGGGCGCAAGTGGGTGGTTCAGCCGGTGCGGTGCAAGTGCTGGCGCGAGAAGATGGTTCTGATGGTGCGGGGGCGTTTAACGGTGCGGCACTGAACGGCATTGCCATCACCCCTAACGCGCAGGTGGCGGCCACATGGGTGGCCATGCGGCAACTCATTCAGCAAAACCCCAACGCTGTGGGTTATTTGCCCGCTTCAGAAGTGGATGCTACGGTGAAAGCACTCACTCTAGATTCTGAACTGCGCGTGCTGATTGTGGCCGTGGCCCCCGCTGAGCCAACCGGCGCCCCGCGAGACTTTTTAGCATGGGCGCAGAGCGAAGCCGGCCAAGCCGCTGCACAACAAAATTTCTTCGCTTTACCTTGAAAAATTGAAACACGGAAGACACGGATTATTTGGGATGAACACGGAAATTCCGTGTAACTCCGTGCTTTTCCGCGTTCTTCCGTGTTTTCGTTTTTACTCCGCCAAGAAGGGGTTAGCTTTGGCCTCGCGCGCCAGCGTGGTGGCCGGCCCGTGACCGGAATAAATAGTAGTAGCGGCGGGGAGCGTCATCAACACGCTCTTAATGCTGTGCATGAGGGTGGCGTAGTTGCCGCCCGGCAAATCGGTGCGGCCAATGCTATCTTGAAACAGCACATCACCACTAAACACGGCCTGCGTGGGCGCGTGATACAGCGCCACATGGCCCAACGTGTGGCCGGGCACAAACAGCACTTCCAACGTAAATGGGCCAAAGCTCAGCGGCTGGCCGGGTTCAATCAGCACGCTCGGTTCTGGGTAGTGGCGCAGGGGCAGGCCAAACAACGCCGCACCGCCGCCCGCGCGGTACAACGGCAATTCCAACGGGTGAATGGCGAGTGGCGCTGGCGTGGCTTCTACTAATTCGCCTACTGCGCCAATATGGTCAAAGTGCGCATGCGTCAGCAGAACGGCTTTTATTTCCAGTTGGCGCTCTTTTATCAGCCGTAAAATTTGGCCCGCTTCATCCCCCGGGTCAATCACCACTGCGGTGCGCGTGGCCTCATCTTCCAAAATGTAGCAATTGGTTTCGGTGAAGCCGAGGGGGAGGGTGTGAATAGTAAACATCAGAATTATTAAGTAGGGGCGCTTCGCGAAGCGCCCCTACGGTGTGCGGCTCATTAAAATAGCGGCGCGCAGTAAAACATTGGCGCCGTTCACGCAATCATCCCAGTTGGAAAATTCTAGCGGCGAATGGCTGATGCCATCCCGTGAGGGAATAAAAACCATGCCGCACGGCATCAGATGGGCCAAAGACATAGCATCATGCCCAGCACCGGAGAACATGGGCACATAACTGAGCGCCAAAGAATCTGCCGCCAGCGTGAGTGCTTCTTTAGCCGCGGCGTGCATGGGCGCAGGCGTACAGCCGCCCACAAACCGCGTAGCAACTTCTAGGCCGAATTGGTGCGCGGAAACGCGGGCTAAACCCATCAGCGCCGCTTCTAAATTGTTGAGCGTTTCTAAATCTGGTGCGCGGAATTCTAGGGCCAACTCCGCTGAGCCGGGAACGATGTTGTACGCGCCCGGGGCCAGCGTGATTTGCCCAACGTTCACCGTACAGCCCACAAACTCGCGCACCACCATTTCCCGCGCGGTGAGCGTAAAGGCCGCCGCGCCCAGTGATGCGTCCGCGCGTTGATCCATCGGCGTAGTGCCGGCGTGGTTGGCTTGCCCGCGAAAACTCACGCGGAAGGAGCGAATGCCAACAATGCCTTGCACCACGCCAATGGCTACAGCGTTGCGCGTGAGGTTGGGGCCTTGCTCAATGTGCAGTTCTAAGTAACCGGCCAACGTGTTTGGCTCCCGGCCAGCCGCCAGCAAACCGGCATCCGTAAGCGTGGCGCGCGCTAAGCCTTCTTCTAGCGCCGCGCGGCCCCCACGCGGATTCTTCAACGCTTCTGCGGTGAGTGTGCCGGCTAAAGCTTGGCTACCCAGAATCCCCACCAGCGTGCCCTCCTCATCTGCAAAATCCATCACTTCTATGTTCACGGGCAAGTGCAAGCCAGCATCTTTAATGGAACGCGCCGCTTCCAACGCGGCCAGCACGCCCAGCGCCCCATCAAAGCGCCCGCCGTTGGGCACAGAATCGGTGTGTGAGCCCAGCAAAAGCGTTTTGGCCCCCGGCGTCTCGGAACGCAACAGCGCCGAGCAATTCCCAGCCGAGTCACGGCTCACTTCCAAACCGGCCTCGGCGGCGCGGGCCAGCCACCAATTTTGCGTTTCGAGGTGCGCGGCGCTCCAGCATGGGCGGTTTACGCCGCCATCGCCAGTGGCGCCAATCTGAGAAAGCGCATCAAAATCATGTTGAAACCGTTCGGCGTTAATCGTTAGGGTCATGGGCAAATCCTAGAATTTCAGTCAAAAGTCAGTCTATTGGCGCGTGGCGCTGAGCAAAGCGTAGTATGCTGTAACTGGAGGCGCTATGCAACCCCACTCTCACAAACATTGGCGGAAACGTTCTAAACACCATGAAATATCTGGCGCGCTGTGGATGATTGGTATGGGTGTGCTTTTTATCACCGGCTGGTGGTGGCCGGGCATTCTTATTTTGATGGGCGTGGTTTCGGTGGTGAGCGCTATGGCTGGAGGGTGGAGTTGGGACGGTGAGCCGGAGCCACAGCCAGAACGGAAGCGCACGCGCCCGGTGGAGGCCGCCCCGCCGCCCTCACCTTTTGCGCCAACACAACCCGCCACCCGCGTAGAAACAGTGCCGCCAGTCGTGCGGCCCACCCCAGCCTCGGCTTCTTTACGCCTGCCGGAGTTCTGCCCGCACTGCGGCGCGCCCACCAAAGCCCTGCGCCACCTCGCCGCCCAACCGGATGAGTGCGCGTTTTGTGGGGGTGGGTTGGTGAAATGAAATGTGATGCGTAATTTTTAATCATCCATGAAGTGGGAGAGTAAGGCTCATCGGTACGCCCAACAAATTCATGAGTTCTTAGGCAAAGAAATTCCGCTGAAGGCGGTGGATTCGGGGTAAGCCCATGGCTGTAAAACTTGAGGTTAGGTCAGACGGTGATAAGAAACTCATTATTCACCACGAGCCAAGATACGCACAAAGCTACATCTTTGCGCTATTAGCGCTTTGGGGCGTAGGCTTCTATTTTTTAATCCCCAGCAGGGTTTGTCTTGCCTATATTGGCTTCTTAACTATTTGCGCCCTCTGGTTGGCGCTTTCAGATCGTAAATTAAAAACCATCATAGACAAAGCGAGTGGAAAAGTAAGCTCCCAACGCGGAGGTTTTCTAAGCTCAAAGATAGGAACGCAAGAGATTGAGTATAGTTTGTCTGAAATACAATCATTAGAGATTCAAAGACATATATCGAATTATGGTGGCGGTTTTCAGATAAAACTTCGTTTGATCTCTGGAAAACGGATTAATCTTTCAACTCGGAACTTG
>JAEURM010000165.1 GCA_016789245.1 Anaerolineales bacterium | reverse complement strand
AGTTAGGGCACGGCTGGGGCAGTGGCTTCTTCCAAGACGTAAAATCACACGCCGGATAATTGTTACAGCCGTAAAATACACGGCCCTTTTTGGTTTTGCGCTCCACCAACTCGCCGCCATCTTTGGGGCACTTCACGCCAATGCTTTCAAACCACGGCTCGGTGTGGCGGCAATCTGGGAAGCCGGAGCAACCCACAAACTTGCCATAGCGCCCGTAACGGAAAATCAATTGCTTGCCGCAGTTGGGGCAATCTCGGCCCACATATTCCGGCCCCTGCTTCACGTTGGGCATCTCCGCTTCGGCGGCATCCAACTGCGGAGCAAACTCATGCCAAAACTCATGCATCACGGCGTGCCACTCGCGCTGGCCATCGGCCACATCATCCAACTCGGCTTCCATGTTGGCCGTAAACTTCACATCTACAATTTCTGGGAACCACTGCACCAGCAAATCATTCACCGTAAAGCCAATTTGCGTGGGCAAAAGCCGCTTCTCTTCTTTAGCCACATAGCCGCGGTTTTGGATGGTGCTGATGATGGGCGCGTACGTGGAAGGGCGGCCAATGCCATCTTCCTCCAACGCCTTCACCAAAGAAGCCTCGGTGTAGCGCGGCGGCGGCTGGGTGAAGTGTTGCTCCGGCAGAAGTTTTACCAAATTGAGCAACTCATCCACCGTCAACGGCGGAATAAACTTGAACTCACCCTCGTCTTCGTCCGGCTTGGCATCTTCATCGCGCGTTTCTTCATACACCGCCAAAAAGCCCATGAACTTCACCACGGAGCCCGCCACGCGGAACAAATAACTCTGCCCACCCTGCGCGGCAATATCCACGGAAATTGTGTCATAAATCGCCGGGGCCATTTGGCTGGCCACAAAGCGTTGCCAAATCAACGTGTACAGCTTCAGTTGGTCTTTCGTCAGCGCTTCCGCAATGGCCTTTGGCTCGCGCGTCACTTGTGTAGGCCGAATGGCCTCGTGCGCCTCCTGCGCGCCCTTAGAACGCGTTTTGTACTGCGGCGGCTCAGCGGGCACGTAATCGGCACCAAAACGGCCCACCACATACTCCCGCGCTTCCTTCTGCGCCATTTCACTGACGTTGGTGCTATCTGTACGCATGTAAGTGATAAGGCCCACCGCTTGCCCTTCACCCACCTCAATGCCTTCGTACAATTGTTGCGCGGTGGCCATGGTGCGGCGCGCCGTAAAGCCCAGCCGGCGGGAAGCTTCTTGTTGAAGCGTGCTGGTGGTGAAGGGCGGCGCGGGGTTACGTTTGCGCTCGCCGGTTTTTACGCGGGCCACGCTGTAACGCGCGCGCTCCAAATCCGCCACCAGTTCGTTTACTTGCGCTTCCGTTTTCAGCAGGCACTCCTCGCCCGTGCCCACATCTTTATCCGCCACCTTCACCAGCTTAGCGCGGAAGGGCTTGGGCGGCTGATGGCCGTTGCTCTGCGCCTTCACCAAATCAGCTTCAATGCTCCAATACTCTTTGGGGATGAAGGCTTCAATCTCGCGCTCACGGTCCACAATCAGCCGCACGGCCACGCTTTGCACGCGGCCCGCCGAGAGCCGCCCGCGCACTTTTTTCCATAGCAATTGGCTGAGCGGGTAGCCCACCAATCTATCCAAAATGCGGCGCGCTTGCTGAGCGTTCACCAAATCCATCGCAATCTCACGCGGATGCGAGAACGCTTCTTCAATGGCCGGTTTAGTAATTTCGTGAAACACCACGCGTTTGGTGCGGTTCAACTCAATTTCCGCCGCTTCCAGTAAATGCCAAGAGATGGCTTCACCTTCGCGGTCAGGGTCAGTCGCGAGGAAAATTTCTTCCGCGCGCGCCGCTTCGGCCTTGAGCTCTTTCACCACTTGCTTCTTTTCGTTGGGCACGCGGTATTTGGGCGCAAAGTCATTAGCAATATCCACGGAGAGTGTGGATTTAAGCAAATCACGGATGTGGCCCACAGACGCCCGCACGGTGTAGCCTTTACCCAAAAAGCGCCCCACTGTCTTGGCCTTGGCCGGAGATTCCACAATCACCAGCTTGCCAGAGCGCTTTTGCTCGCCGTTGCCGTTTTTCTTGCCTTTGGTGCGCGGTGACACTTCCGGCTTGGGCAAACCGGCATGCGCGTCTGTAGCGCCCATGCGGAACAGAGCAGTACCGCACACCGCACACTTACCTTTAGTGGCCGGTGTGCCCGTGGCCGTAAATACCGCTTGCGGTTCAGTTATCTCTCGTTTGGTTTTGCACTTAACGCAGTAAGCTTCCATCAAAATATTATTGGTTATTCGTTAGCAGTTATTCGTTATCAGAGAAGCCCCCAATAACCAATAACCAATAAGCTATTACCAAATCCTATAAAAATAAATTCCCATCGCCACGTTTTTTCAACGCCGCCACTAAATCGCGCACGGCTTGGGTTTTATCACGCGGGCACACTAACAGAACGTCACCCGTATCCACAATCACCAAATCGCTCACGCCCAGCGTGGCAATCAGTTTGCGTTGGCTATTGCTGTTATGCACCAATGTGTCTTTCGTATCTATCGCCAGCAATTCCGTGCCAAAAGCTACGTTGCCGGTGCTATCCGTTTCCATCACCTCTAGCAAAGCGTCCCAACTGCCCACATCATTCCAGCCCAAGCCGCTGGCGGGGATGATGGCCACCTGCTCCGCGCCTTCCATCACGCCATAGTCAATGGTTTTTTCCAGCACGTTGGGCCACACGGCTTCCAGCGTGGCTTGGCCGTTTTCAATCTGCGTCAGTTGGTGATGGAAGCCCGGCATCTGCCACGCAAACTCCTCCATCAACTTCTCCGCCTTCCACACAAACATGCCGGAGTTCCAAGAATGCTGGCCGTCTGCCACCATCTTCTCCGCTTCGGCTTGGGGGGGTTTCTCTTTGAAGCGCGCTGTAAAGTACACATCAAAGCCGTTGAACGTGCCCAACAATGAGTCACGCTGAATGTACCCAAAGCCGGTAGATGCAAATGTTGGCTCAATGCCCAGCGTTACCAAAAAGTTTCGCTCAGCCACTTGGGCGGCGGCCACCAGCAATGCCCGGAATTTCTCTTCATCACGGATGAAGTGATCCGCCGTCACGCACGCCATCACGCCTTGCGGATGCCGGTGGCGCACGGTTAAGGCGGCTAAGCCTAACGCGGGCGCGGTGCCACGCGGGGCTGGCTCAATAATAAAGTTCGCGGGCGGAATGGCTGGCCGTTGCGCGTGGAGCAGTTCGGCGTACGGGCCACTGGTCACCACCAGAATCCGCTCCGGCGAAAAAAGCGGCAGAAGCCGGTCAACGGCGATTTGATACAGGGTGCGTTCACCCAGCAATTGAATGGCTTGCTTAGGTTGTTTTTGACGGGAGAGCGGCCACAACCGCGTACCACCGCCACCGGCCATAATCACTGCGAAATAATTATCCAAATCGTTTTCAAGCACATGGGTAAGTCAGTGGGAGGGTCGCCGTCACTCACTCGCTCACTTTTCATCTGCTTTGTCAGTCAACCTTGTACTCAGCACGGGCTTCTTTGGCCACAATATAGTTCATGCCGCCAACTTGCCGCACCAAACCTTTTAGCTCCATCATCGCCAACGTACCAGAGAGTTGCGCCATGGGCAAGCTCAACTGAACACACAATTCATCAATATGCGTTTGCCCGGTGGCTAACTGCGCCAACACTTTCTGCTCGGTAGCATCGGCGGGCAAAACTGTGCGCGCTTCTTGCCGCTCAGCTACATACGTCAAGTTCAGCTCTTCCAGAATATCGTTCACGGTCTGCACCAATTTAGCACCGTTCTGGATGAGTTTATTGGGGCCACGGCTGGCGCGTTGCGTAATGTTGCCGGGCACGGCAAACACTTCGCGGCTTTGCTCAATGGCAAACTCGGTTGTAATCAGCGCCCCACTCTCCTCACCGGCCTCCACTACTACCACGCCTTTCGCCAAACCGCTGATGATGCGGTTGCGCGGCGGAAAGTTGGCGGCTTCTGGCGGCGTGCCCAACGCATAATCACTCACTAAAGCGCCCGCCTGCTGAATGGCTTGCGCTAACTCATGGTGCTCTGCTGGGTAGATTGTATCGACACCACAGCCCAACACGGCAATGGTGCGGCCACCCGCTTCTAACGCGGCGCGGTGGGCTACGGCATCTATGCCACGGGCTAAACCGCTAATGACGGTGACACCGTTAGCGGCTAAACCCGCCGCCAGTTCGCGCGCCGCTTCGCGCCCGTAAGGTGTGGCTTGCCGCGTGCCCACTATGGCCACCGCCCAATCATCTTCTGGCTTGAGTGTTCCTTTTACAAACAGCACCGGCGGCGGCGCCTCAATGTTCAACAAGTTGCGTGGGTATTCGGGCATTTCCCACGTCAGCGCTTGCACACCCGTTTTTTCTAGCCGCTCCACCAACTGTGCTAGTTGCACGCGGCTTCGCGCTGAGAGCAAACTTTCTAATGAGCGCCGGTCTAAACCGGAGGCCGCTAACTCCAACGGTGTGGCTTCCCACGCGGCTTGCAAACTGCCAAAGTGCTCTAGCAAGCGGCGGACTTTGGCAGGGCCAATGCCCTTCACCATATTAAAGCCGAGCCAAAACGGTAACGCATCCACCTTGGTTTCTCACCTTTCAATTACTTAAGGCGCGGCAGAATAGCATAGGGGGGCGAAAAGTGTCAAAGTGGGTTAGTTAGCGCAAACCATCGGGCAGATGTACCACCATTTGCTGAGCGGCCAAATCAACTTTTTGCACCACGCCCGGCGCGGCTGGAATGAGCAACTCACCGTTTGGGCCAGCGACTGCATACACATCATTGGCGCCGGTCTCCAAAATTTCGGTGATAGTGCCTAAGTGTTCACCATCAACCGTGAGCACCGTTAAGCCAAGAATTTGATTCCAGTAGTATGTGCCGGGTGGCAAGGGTGGCGCGGAGGCTTTTTCCACGCGAAGCGGCAAACCCCGGTACGCTTCAGCGGCGTCTCTATCAAAACAGCCGGCAAGG
>JAEURM010000164.1 GCA_016789245.1 Anaerolineales bacterium | reverse complement strand
GGTGATCTTGACCGGCACCATCTCACCCGCCGGCACCATGCCCTCGATGATGACCAAGCCATCCACTTCCGGCGCATCGCGGTAACTGCGGCCCACACTCAGGCCATCGCCGTTGCCCTCCACCAGCACTTTCAGCGTGCGGCCCACTTGCGCTTGGTTCTTCTCCAATGAAATGCGCTGTTGCACTTCCATCAGCCGCTCACGGCGCGCGTCTTTCACTTCCGCCGGAACTGGGTCACCCAGCGGGGCGGAGGTTGTGCCCGGCTCAAAGGAAAACGTAAACGCGCCAATCCGATCAAACTTAATCTCTTCAATAAACTTCACCAGCGTTTCAAACTCTTCATCCGTCTCGCCCGGGTAGCCTACAATAAACGTAGAACGAATGGCCAAATCTGGTATGGCGGCCCGCATCTTCTCCAGTGTGCGGTGCACCCACTCAATGTTGGAGGGCCGCTTCATGCGGTACAAAGTTTGGGGGTGGCCGTGTTGCAGTGGCATATCCAAATAATGCGCAATCTGTTGATGCTCGGCCATCGTGGCAATCATTCTATCCGTCACATAGCCCGGATATGCGTACATCACGCGCACCCAATCAATATCCGGCACGGCCCGCACTAAACTCTCCAGTAGATGCGCCATGCCCTCTTTCATGCCTAAGTCATGGCCGTAATCCGTGGTGTCTTGCGCAATCAGCACTAGCTCGCGCACGCCTTGGTCACGCAGAGCGCGGGCTTCATTCAAGATGGAGTCCACGGGCCGGGAAACGGCGGTGCCCTTGATGAGCGGAATCGCGCAGAACGCGCACGGCCTCCGGCATCCATCGGCAATTTTGATGTACGCACTCGCGCCCTGTTTGGCCACGCGCAAAGCGCCATGCTCATCAGAGCCCACCACGGTGGCCTCGGTGGGCAAGTGATACAGCGGGGCAGGCGTGCCGCGCTCACGCAGGCGGCCTACAAAATCCACAATATCCATCCAGCGCCGCGTGCCAATAATGCCATCTAAGCCGGGCACCCACTTCAGTAGTTCTGCGCCGTAGCGCTGAGAAAGGCAACCGGCCGCAATCAGCATTTGGCCGCGCTTCTTGCCTTCGGCTAGCCGGTTGAGCGTATCTACGCTTTCTTGCTTGGCCGGGCCAATAAAGCCACAGGTGTTCACAATCAGCACCTCGGCTTGCTTGGGGCTTTCGGTGGCGGTGTAACCCGCGCCGCCCAGCAGTTGCGCCATGCTCTCGGAATCTACCGTGTTCTTGCTACAGCCGAGGCTGACGAGATGGAATTGTTTAGATTTTACTTTTGCCATACTGTTTTAGTGCGTATTTCGTATCGCGTAAAAATACGAAGCACGGAATACGGAATACGAAACACATTTACGGCGCGACAGTCGGTGAAGGTGTAGGCGTCACCGCACCATCCACCGTCCACAACCGTATCACCACTTGGCCTAAATCCCCTAATAAGCCTTGGTCTTGCCCATTGAAAATCACGCGCGTGCCACGGCCATTGCCCGTCCACACCTCTACTACAGAGTTGCCCACAAACTCACGTGTGGCGCCCGGCGCTAGTTGGCCCGTAAATGTTTCCGCGCCATCCACGGCCACGCGCAACCACACGCGTTGCTCCGCGCGGATGATAACGTTGACGCCCACATAATTGGGCAAAGGTGTGGGCAGAGCCGAAGTAGGCTCTGCCGCGCCGGGTGTGGGCGTAAACGTGCCGGCCACCTGCCCACTACTCAGCGTTGGGCTGGCTGTGAGCGTGGCAGTGGGCGTGGGCGGTGAAAATGCGCCCTGCGCAAATTGCCAGCCGCCCCAAACCAACAGCACGCCCACCAGCAAAGTCACCATTAAGCCCACCGCCAAATCTCGCGTAAAGATGCGGCTCATCCACGCGCGGGTGGGATTGGCCAATGAAGGGCGCGGCGTTGGCGCTTGCGGTTGCGTATCTTCTACTTCTGATTCTGAGGCGGGTTTGGCCGCCGGGCGCGCGAACTGTGGCAACAGCGGCTTGGGCTTCGCTTTGGCCGCCGCTTCGGTGAGCAGAACGTTCGCATCTAAGCCCAAGTGCGCGGCATAGTTGCGTAAAAAGCCACGCGCCTGCAGGGCGGAGGCAAACACGGTGTAATCATCCGCCTCCAGCGCGGCCAGTTGTTTGGCGCGGATGCGAATGGCCCGCTCCACAGCCTCCAGCGTTAGCCCTTGCGCCTCGCGCGCCTCGCGCAACTGCTCACCAATGCTCATAAATGCTTATCAACCGATTGAACGGATTTTACGGATAGCTAATTATGGCACATCCGCGCCATCCGGTTTGGCCGTTGGCCAAACAACAAAGCCACCGGCGAACTGAGTTGGCCGATGGCTCTGGGCGTCATCCTTGGGTTGGGGCCGCTTAGGCCGCTGGGGCCGCTTCTTCAGTGGCCGGAGCGCTCACCGCTTCTTCCACGGCCTTCAGCGCTTCACCTTCGCGGTGCACCAACACTTTTACGTGCGGCACCAAATCCATCGTCAGGCGCACCGGCACCTTGTACTCGCCCAACTCACGGATGGGTTGCGCGGTGATGGAGCGGCGGTCAACGTCTAAGCCGCTGGTTTCTTTAATCTTGGCCGCAATGTTGCCGGAGGTGATGGAGCCATACAGTTTGCCCGTCTCGCCGGCCTTCACCGGAAACACCAACGTCAAACCCATAATTTGGTCAGCCACACCCTTCAACTCTTCGTTCAATTTAGAGCGCGCAATAACGGCGTTCTGGCGCAAAGTTTCCGCTTGCTTCAGCGCGGCGGCTGTAGCCAGAGTGGCCAAGCCTTGCGGAATCAAGAAGTTGCGGCCATAACCATCCGCCACTTTCTTCACTTCGCCAGCATGGCCCAATTTGTAAACGTCTTTCAGGAGTAAAACACGCATGGGGTCAAGCCCTTTCTTTCCAAACATCGGGCGAAGGGTACAACGCCCGTATGCAATTACGCTTGGCCCGTTTGCCAAGTCGGAAGATTTTAGCAAAGAGCGGGCCGAGACTCAAGGGTGGAGAATCTGCCCAACGCGCCCGCCTTATCACGCTGATTGTGAATTGGTATGGTGCAAGCCAAGAGAAAGTGATATTTTTCACAATACAGGTCTGCTTTATCCCCTTTGTGGAGGTGCCGGATGATAACTTGGGAAACTGCCCTCATCCTTGTGCTCATTGCCTTTATCCTTGGCATGTTTACGGCCATCCGGCTCGTGCGAGCGTAACGGTCATGAATTCCCCCTTTGAGAAGCCCTTGGGCCAGTGTGCGCTCCCACCTGCCTTCCGTGCGCAGTTCCTATTCTCCGCCGATGCACCCGAGAGCCTCACATTGACGGGTGAGATGCAACGTGTTTGGCATCGCCCAGTTTGGCTATGGCCGTTGTTTTGGTTTTTATCGCTGTTCAATATCTTGTTCCCAGAACAAGGCCAAGCCGTGCCCGCTGAGATGCGGATTGTGGGCCAACGCAACCGCCAGCAACAGCCTATTCACTACTGGCTCCGCAACTTTGATTTTCCAAATGTTCGGCGCTACTTCAACGCGGCCATGATTTACGATGACGGCCTGCAAGCGGTTACCGAAAAGTTGGGGCCAGCCGGCTGGTTGCAGATGGTGTGGAATGTAGAATTTTTAATGCCGAATCAAATTCACATTTCCACCCGTGCGTGTTTCCTTGCCCTAGGCCCATTCAAGGTGCGGTTGGCATCCATTCTGTATCCCTCGGTTCAGGCCCTAGAAACGGCGCTAGGAGAAAATGTAATTCATGTAAACGTGGAGGTTTCTCACGCTTGGTTTGGTGCCATTTTTGGCTATTCTGGTGAATTCCAACTAAGCCGAAAAACTGATGGCCAATGAACAATTACAACACCCAACTCAACCGTTACTGCCCCTGGTTTTATGCCGCCGCGCTCTATAACTTGGTTTGGGGCGGCCTCAACGTTTTTTTCCCGCAGTGGTTGTTTGAGATTTTGAACATCACTTACCCAGCCGCCAACGCGTTGTGGCAAGTGGTGGGCATGTTTGTGCTGGTCTATGCCCCCGCTTATTGGTGGGCGGCGCGCCAGCCTTTTCAGCATCGGCACATTATCCTTATCGCCCTCATTGGCAAAATTTGTGGGCCGGTGGGCTTTGTTTGGTCAGCCAGTATTGGGCAACTGCCGTTAGCTTTTGGCTGGATTATCCTTACCAATGATTTGCTGTGGTGGCCAGCGTTTTTTGCCTACGTGCGCGACGCCGCGCGGCTTAGTGGCGGCTGGCGGCGGTATATTTTAGGTGAGTAAAACAGGTGACAGTCACCTTAATCAAGGTAATAAAATGAAACTTCAATATGATGTAATTATTGTAGGTGGGCGGCCAGCGGGGAGCACTTTGGCGGCGCGGCTGGGGCAAGCCGGTTTGCGCGTGTTATTGCTAGAGCGCGCTACTCTGCCCAGCCGTCCGGCGGCGTCCTCGCCGGCCATTTACGCCAAAACCATGCAGATGCTAGACGAGATTGGGGCGGATGAGGCCGAGTACGCCCGCAATACGCCTAAGTTCCAGCGGTGGGTGACGGAGTACCGTGATGCGTTCACCATCATCAACCATGTGCCCAACGCCTTTGGCCGTGATTACGGCTTGGCCATTGACCGCGCCCGTTTTGATGAAGCGTTGTGGCGCGTGGCCGAGCGCCAGCCCACTGTAACAACCCGGATGAATTTTGCGGTGACGGAGGTAGTGTGGGACGGTGAACGCGTAGTGGGTGTGAAGGGCAAAGTGCCGGGCGGCGTGGAAGAAACTTTTTACGGCGCGGCGGTGGTGGGCGCAGACGGCCGGTTTAGTTTGGTAGCGCGCAAAGTTAACGCGCGGGAGCGTTTTAAGCGCGAGGATATGCCCACTTCTTTGCTGTACGCTTACTGGAAGAACGCGCGGCCTTTTGATACGCACGGCCCCATTGTGTACGCGCACGCCAGCCAGCCGGGTGTGGGATTTTTGCTAATGGATAGCGCGGATGATTCACTGGCGGTGGTGATTGAGGGCCAAGCGGCCAAGATGGAGCCAC
>JAEURM010000163.1 GCA_016789245.1 Anaerolineales bacterium | reverse complement strand
TCTGCAAGCCATTGGCATTAGCCTCAGCACTTCACTCATTTCAACCAGTTTGGTGGTGACGTTCGGCACGCCGCTCAGCTTGGTGCTGGCCCGCAAAAATCTGCGCTTTAAAAGAATCTTAGACACGTTGATTGATTTGCCCGCTGTTCTGCCGCCGGCAGTGGCCGGGTTGGCGTTGCTGTTAGCGTTTGGGCGGCGGGGTAGTGTGGGCGCGCCGCTGGCCGATTTAGGCATCACGCTTGCGTTTACGCCGCTAGCCGTGGTGCTAGCGCAAGTGTTTGTGGCCGCGCCGTTCTACATCAAATCGGCGGCGGCGGGTTTTGCGGCTGTGGATGAAGAATTGCAACAAGCCGCCGCGCTAGATGGCGCAAGCCGTTGGAAAATTTTCCGTTACATCACGGCCCCGCTGGCATGGAGCGCGGTGTTGGGCGGCGCGGTGATGACGTGGGCGCGCGCGTTGGGTGAGTTTGGGGCCACCATCATCTTTGCCGGAAACTTTACAGGCCGCACGCAAACCATGCCGCTCGCCATTTACCTCGGCCTAGAGTTAAGCGTGGATGTGGCCCTCACCCTCTCGCTAGTTTTAATCGGCTTATCTTTTCTGGCGTTGCTGGTGGTGAAAGGCCTGCTTCACCGAGAGTGGAGATAGCCCCATCCGCTTCGTGTCCTCGCAATCGCGCTTTTGGCGCTTGATTGGATTACAAAAAGTTGAGCGCCATAGGGAGGGAAGGGTGGGGCTACACCGGCGGCCACGGGTAACTGCGCCGCGTACCGGGGTTGGGGAAAACTTTGCTCGTCAAAATTCGGTCTGTGCGGCGGCGCAGGGCGGCCACTTCTAGCGGGTCTAGCAAGGCGTTGAGGGCGGCTTTTAGCTCTTCCTCACATTCCAAGTTGGTATAAAACGCTTCCACATCTTGCAAAATATCTTGTGGAATAGGCTCACCCGCGTAATCCCAAATCACGGTGCGCAGTTTGTTTTGCGCGTGAAAGCAAATGCCGTGATCAATCAGCCAAATTTTGCCGCTGGTATCTTTCAGCACATGCCCGCCTTTGCGGTCAGCATTATTCACAATCAAATCAAACACTGCCGTGCGCCGCATCTCTGGCTGGTCTGCCTCAGTGGCCTGAAAGTAGTGAAAGTCCGGCTCGGCCTGCACAAAAAATTGTAATGAGCCAGCGCCGTGCGGGCCTTCGGTGCGATACAGTGTGGGTGGCACAAAATCCCACCCCAGCGCATCACTCACCACAAAGGCCGCCACCTCGCGGAAAGCCAGCGTGTTTTCAGGAAAATCCCACAGTGGCTGTTCACCCTTAATGGGTTTATATACGGCAAACGCCGTTTGGTTTTTGTGTGCTACCCGCGCCAGAAAGGTGTAGTTAGAGCCATTGGGGAGCAAGCCTTCCAAGTGCAGTTTGCCATCACGCAAAATCTCCAGCATGGCGTTCCAGCTAATGGCTTGATTAGGCATAAATGCTTTGGTGATTGGTGTCAAAGTGTCAGGTGTTGGAGTGTCCTACCGCAAAGGCCGAGCGCCCTCGCTGTGGCGGAGCGACACTTTGACACCTTGGCACATGACACTTCTAGTATTTGTGCCCATTCCGGCGCGGGCAGAAGTGCCCTTCCGGGTCTACGGGTTGGCCGCAGAACGCGCAAATGGGGCGGCCTTGCTTGATGATGGATTTGCTGTGCTCAGCCAAAGTGAGCATTTGGGCGCGCGTGGCAAACAAACGCGCCACACTGGCCTCTTCATCGGTGCGCTCATCGGTGGTTACTTCTTGCGCCACCAGCAAAATCAAATCGCGGTCAGAGTCATAGCCCAAGCCCAATTGCCCCACGCGGAAGGCCGGGTCTAGCGGCACGCGCAAATGCATGCGCTCGGGCCGGTAGTTGAGCGTGGCCTCCGGCAGGTTGGGAAATTGCTCTTTTAGCTCATCCATAAACTGCTGAATGCTTTGCGCCAGCACATCCACCTGCATCTTTTCAATTACCAGCGTCACGGTTTGGTCCTCACGCGCGGCCTGCAAATAGAATACGCGTTTGCCCGGCTGGCCAATATAACCAGTGGTGATGGATGAAACTGGGTCGAGTTCGTAAATCGTGCCAGCCATTGAATGTATTGTGAAAAGACAGTTGGTTAAGAAAGCGGTGCGGCGTTATTTCTTTTTGGCAGGCTTTGGTTTAGCGGCCACTTCAACGCCCGTTGTATCATTCAATTTTACCAAAGCCGGATGCCCATGGCCTAAACGCAGTATAGAGATTGATGCCGTATTAATCATCACCCGCTGAAACATATCCAACGGTAGGCCGAGGTAGTGGGCCACGGCCAACTTAATTACATCGCCGTGCGAAAACACGGCCACCATTTCCTTAGGGTGCGCTTTCACCACGCCCTCCAGCGCCTCCACCGCGCGGAACTGCACCTGCCGGAAAGTTTCCCCATCGGGGAACTGCATGGCGCTGGGCAAGCCCTGCACCGTGCGCCACAGTTTGGTGCGGGCCAGCCGCTTCAAACTTTTTCCCTGCCACTCGCCATACTTCACTTCACCCACGCCCTCCAAAATCTGCACTTCTAAATTCTTGGCGGCGGCCAGCGGGGCGGCGGTTTCACGCGCGCGCTCCAACGGGCTGGAATACACGGCCACCAATGGTGCGGCTTTAAGTTTCTCGGCCAAAGCTTGCGCTTGTTTTTGGCCAGCCGCGTTCAAACTTACGCCGGGCGTCCAGCCGGCCAGTTTGCCAGTGCGCGTATATTCATTTTCTCCGTGGCGGATGAGTAGCAGAATGGTCATGAAAATCTCCTACCCCCAGTTTACAACACAAACCCACAGGTTTTTTGAATTATCACCGCGCCGCGCGGCGTTTGAGTTGCGTAATCAAATCTTCGGAGAGTTCTGGCAGAATGGTGGTTTGTGTGAGCCCCAGCGCTTTTTCTTGCGCGGCGCGCCAACGTGCTAAACGGTCTTTCACGCTAGCTTCATAACCTTCCACCGAGGGCGCGTAAAAATATGTGCCGAGGAGCGCGGTGGGCAAATACTGCTGGCCGGCGTGGTGGCCGGGTTGCTCATGCGGGTAAACGTAGCCCTCACCGTGGCCCAGCCCTTTCGCATCCCGGTTGGCATCTTGCAAGTGGCGGGGCACATCCACCTTGCCCTCGGCTTCCACTTTCTCAAACGCTTTGAAGTACGCCGTGGTGGTGTTGCTCTTGGGCGCGGTGGCCAAGTACAGCGTGGCCTCCACAATGGGGAAGATGCCCTCCGGCATGCCAATGAACTCAAATGCTTGCACCGCCGCGCTGGCCACCACCAACCCCAGCGGGTCGGCCAAGCCAATATCCTCGCCAGCCAAAATTACCAAGCGGCGCAAGATGAAGCGCGGACTCTCACCGGCGTACAGCATCTTGGCCAGCCAGTACAGCGCCGCGTCGGGGTCCGAGCCGCGCACCGACTTGATGAATGCCGAAATGGTATCGTAGTGCGCGTCGCCATCTTTATCGTACAGCACCGCCCGCCGTTGAATGCTTTCTTGCGCCACATCTAGTGTGATGTGAATTACGCCCTCGGCATCCGGCGGCGTGGTTTCAACGGCGAGTTCCAGCGCATTGAGCGCGTTGCGCGCATCACCACCCGCGATGCTGGTGAGATGTTGCCGGGCATCCGCCTGTAAAGCAATCCGGCGCGTGCCGTACCCACGCTCTTTATCCGTTAGCGCATGCTCCAAAATGCGGGCCACTTCTGCCTCACCCAACGCCTGCAATTGAAAAATGCGTGAGCGCGAAACCAGCGCGCCAATCACTTCAAAGTATGGATTTTCGGTGGTGGCCCCAATCAAAATAATAGAACCGTCTTCCACATGCGGCAGAAGCGCATCTTGTTGCGCTTTGTTCCAACGGTGCACTTCATCCACAAACAAAATGGTGCGGGTGCCGTGCAATTTCCGGCGCTCTTTGGCTTCCGCAATCACCACGCGCAATTCCGCAATGCCGGCTAATACAGCATTGAGCGAGGTGAAATGCGCACGCGTGGTGTTGGCAATAATTTGGGCCAGTGTGGTTTTGCCAGTGCCGGGCGGCCCCCACAGCAAAATAGAAGAAAACAGCCGGTCAGCCTGAATGGCGCGGCGCAGAAGCCGGCCCTCGCCCACAATCGCCTCCTGCCCAATAAACTCATCCAGCGTGCGCGGGCGCAAACGCGCGGCCAGCGGCGCTTCTGTGTTCTGGCGTTGTTTCAGGCCATAATCAAACAAATCCATACAATTGTATTATCAACAGTGAGTAAATTTGCGCCAACACCTAGCAGGTCTGGTATTGCCTCACGCGAACTTGGGCGCAACTTGTGACTCGGGATCTGCGTGATGCAAGGTAATGGTGAACGTACTGCCGTGGCCTTCACCTTCACTTTCCAGCGAGATGGTGCCGCCGAGTAGTTGCACCAAACTGCGGGAGATGCTGAGGCCCAACCCGGTGCCACCATACCGGCGGGTGGTGGTGCCATCCACTTGTACAAATGGCCGGAAGAGTTGGGTTTGCTTTTCCAGCGGAATGCCAATGCCCGTATCAATTACCAAAATGTGAACGTGCGGCGTATCCACGTTTACTTCAACTCGGACGTGGCCCTTTTCAGTGAATTTGATGGCGTTACCGATGAGATTAATCAAAATCTGTTTGAGCTTTTCGGTATCGGCCCACACGTACACCGGCTCAGATAGGGTGGGTATTCTCAGCTCTAAGTTCTTGCGGCTGGCGGTAGTGAACATGAGCATGTACACCTCCGCCAGCAGAGATGAAACTTCAATCAACTGCAACTGCACGTTCATCTTGCCGGCTTCAATCTTGGCCACATCCAGCAAATCATTCACAATGGTCAGTAGGTTGCGGGCGGAGTCATACGCAATTTGGGCAAACTGTTTGGCTTCTTCAGTGGTTTCGCATTCATCGTTGAGAATGAGGCTGAGTGAGCCAAGAATGCCCGTGAGCGGTGTGCGTAATTCGTGCGAGGTGTTAGCTAAAAATTCACTTTTGAGGCGGCTGGCATCCTCTGCCATGCGGCGCGATTGATTGAGCCGCTCCACCAAGAGGGCGTTGG
>JAEURM010000162.1 GCA_016789245.1 Anaerolineales bacterium | reverse complement strand
CATTTGGCAGAACATGCCTGCTCCGCATCCCACGTCCAAGAGCCTAGTACTTGGGCCGACGGGGATCTTGCGTAGCACTGCTTCATAGAGCGGCAAGACTGTGCTTTCCTGTACTTCGGCCCAGTCTCTCGCTCGCGCTCCCCATAACTGGCCCTGTACATTCGCTGTTCCCATTTGATTTCTTCCTTCCGTTTGTTGAAACGTCTATGACTTTGTTTATGGCCAAGCTGAATAGTAGCTGTGAGCCGCCCGCAACAACTGTGTTTTACACACCCACTGGCTGTATAAAACCCCAATACAGGTGATTATACAGTTTGCAGGCTGTATAACGGCCTATCTACGGACTTATCTGCCGCAGTAGATTCCGCGCTTGCTCTAGGTGCAAGCGGTCATGGTCTAGCGCCCAGCCCATGATTTCGGCGAGGGTGCTGGGGCCGAAGAGGGCGTGGCGGGCGGTGCGTTGCCACACGGTGGGCGGTTGCGTGCGTAGCTCCGCAATGAGTTGTTGGCGGAAGCCCGCCCACACGCGCAAAGCTTCCGCGCCATCTTGCGCTTGATAGTTGCGCTCAATGGCCCACGGGTCCGTAATCGCGCCGCTGATGAACGGGTTATCGTTGTTGAGCAGTAAGTTCAGGCGCGGCAAATTCACTTCGGCATCCACATCCCGCAAGTGGCAAATGGCCTCCGTGAGAGACCAATCATGCGCATCGGGGCGTTCTTTCCATTGCGCGGCCGTAAGCTGAGAAAGCTCACCGGCGAGGAAGGCTAAATTGCCGGCCAACCGAAACGGGATGCGGCTGGGCGGTTGGGCGGGCGGCTCAAACCCGGCGAGGCGCGTTTGCGCCCAACGGAGGAAACCCCTTAGACTGCCGATGCCCACCGGCTCAGCCCCGTTCAACGGCTCCCGGCCCGGCTCCGCAATCCACCACGTAGCCAAGCCCAACTTAGCGGCGGGCACAATATCATCATTCCAATCATTGCCCACCATCAGCGCTTCTGCGGGACGCAGGCCAGCGCGGGCCAAAATTTCCGCAAAGTATTCTGGCTGAGGCTTGGCAAAGTGGCTGTTCTCAATGTGCGTTACAAATTCAAACGGCACCGCTTCTAAACCGGCCCAGCGCAAGCGGGCGCGGATGGCCACTTCTGGAAAAAGAGCGTTGGTGGCAACGATGAGCCGGTAGCCAACGGAGGCCGCCCACTCCAGCACAGGGCGTGCTTCCACACGCGGCGTGGTGAGGGCGTGCAGGCTTTCAAAACTAGTGCGGTAAAACTCATCAAAGCGCTCCCAAATGCCGGCTTCTTGCCCGTTGTGCGCTAAAGGGAAATGCTGGATGAAAACTTGCCGCAGGGTGAGGGTGGGGTTGGTGTTGGCCAACATGGCCTGCGTGCCGGCCATTAAACCGTTGAGCAGGGCCGCGCCGTTTACGTCTGCAAAGTGCCCGGCCATGCTTTGAAAATAGGCCGGGATAAACGTGCCCATATCGTTGCCAAGCAGGGTATCGTCAAGGTCAAAGAGGAGGGCTTTTATCAAGAGCAGGACAGGAAATAAAGGAAATAGGGAAACAAAGGTTTTCTTCGTATCTCGCTCTATTTCAGGTTTTGTTCAAACACATCTAGGTTATGGCACTGCCCGCAACCCACTTCTGGCTCGGCCACGGTTTGCTGACTTTTGGTGCAAAAGGCGCGTAGTTCCACTCTTCGGCCTAAGCCCAGCCACGTTTTTACCACGGCCGCTTCTAGCCGGATATGCTGGCAAGAATTGGCACGCAAAACGCGCGGCACTGGGCAATCTTTGCACAGGCCGCGCGTCCATGGTTCACTGCGGGGGTTGCGCTCCACCAACCGGCATTCTTCATGGTTGCGCCCACGGCGGTAATCACCGTAGAAGAACTGACAGTCAAATCCGGCTGGGGTACGCATCAAGACTTTCCTTTGTTTCCCTTCTTTCCTTTTTAAGGGAAACGAGGGAAATGAAGGGGCTAAACTCTCGTCACATACTCGCCGCTCTCAGTGCTGACGCGGATGGTATCACCCACGTTCACAAACAGCGGCACGGCCACTTTCAGGCCGGTTTCGGTGGTGGCCAATTTGCTGGCCGCGCTAGACCGGTCGCCTTGCAGGCCGGCTTCGCTTTCCACAATTTTTAGTTCCACGTTCGGCGGTAGTTCCACGTCAATTGGGTCACCTTCGTAAAAGGTGAGCTTAATATCCATGTTCTCGCGCAAGTAATCCACATGGTCACCCAGTGAAGTTTTGCTGATGGGCGTTTGCTCGTAGCTGGTGTTATCCATGAAGTAATAAAAATCGCCATCATTATAGAGATATTGCGCCGAGCGCGTCTCAAGGCGGATATCTTGCACGCGGTCACCGGATTGAAAGGTTTTTTCAATGTTCGCGCCGCTCTTGAGGTTGTACAGTTTGGTGCGGATGGTGGCGTTGCCGCGCCCGGGTTTGTTGTGGCTGTACTCCAGCACGCGGAAGAGTTGCCCGTCCAGGGTGAAGGTCACGCCTTTACGGAGGTTGTTCACATCAATCATGCTTCTGTCCTTACACAGTCTGAAAAGTGATTATTCAACAAACAGCGCAGGCGTTCACCTGCGCGTTTGTATTGAAATTATAGCCAGCCGGAGATGGTTTCGTCAACGGCGCGGCGCGGCATTGGCTGAAGCCAACGCCTGTTAGTGCGAAACGCGCTGAAGCGCGTTCACATCCGTTTCAGCCTTCCACCAGCGCCACGCACTCAATCTCAATTTTGGCGTTGCGGGGCAGGGCGGCCACTTGTACGGTACTGCGTGCGGGCGGCGTGCCGGTGAAGAATTCCGCGTACACGGCGTTCATGCGCGTGAATTCGCCTAAATCCTGCATGAAGACGGTGGTTTTTACCACGCGGCTCAAGCTGGTGCCGGCGTTCTCTAGCACAGCTTGTATGTTGGTCAGCACGCGGCGCGTTTGCGTTTCAATATCGCCTTCTACTATTTGCATGCTGGCCGGGTCTAGCGGTATTTGGCCGGAACAGAACAAAAAGCCGTTGGCGCGGATGGCTTGAGAGTACGGGCCAATGGCCTTGGGGGCGTTATCCGTGTGCAGAGCGATGGGGGTGGACATGAAAAGCTCCTGATTAGGAAAAAAGCGTGTACGGCAAGTTTAGCAGAGCATCCGTTACCCGTTGGTGGGCGCGGGCGGGCATTGGCTCGGGCAAAGCATCGGCTGAGAAAAACGCCGCATCCGCGATTTCGGCTTTATCTAGCTTCAATGCACCGCCCACCACGCGGCAGGCAAACAACGCCACACACACTTGCGTTTGGTCACCGTTTGGGTAAGTCACCAAATAATCTGCTTGGGTGCGCACGCTGATGAGGCGCGTCGGTTCAACGTGCAGGCCAATTTCTTCATACACTTCACGCACGCAGGTTTCAGCGGCGTTCTCGCCCAAATCACTGTAACCGCCCGGCGTGTTCCACTGCCCATTATCCGCGCGTTGGATGAGCAGAACTTGCCCGGCTTCATTGAAAATCACGCCATTACTGCCCACACCAATTAACGGAATTTGGCCCACGGCGGCGCGCAATTGCAAAATGTAATCCCCGTTGGAAGCGGGTAGAGTTTGGAAGCGGGGCGGCTCAAAAAAAGTAGTGGCTTGGCCGCTCTGCCAGCCGCGCGCCATAGCGGCGTACCACGGTGAAGTAGCGGGAAACGCCGAGGGCGCAAAAAACGTTTGCGCGCGCGCTTCCTGCCCATCTACGCGCCCATCACCCCCCACAATCCGGCATTCCAACGCTAAAGTGAATTGTTGTACTTCATCACCATTGGGATAACGCACATCAAATTGCGGGCCGCTGTACAGGCCAATGGCCCGCACCGGCTCAACGTGGAAGCCGGTTTCTTCTAAAACTTCACGCACACAACATTGGCTAAAGCTCTCGCCCAATTCCAGCACGCCGCCGGGCAGGCCCCACCACTCAAAATCCCCGCGCTTCTGCCACAGCAGTTCACCGCCCTCATTCACAATCAGCGCCGTCACGTAAGCCAGAATTATTTTGCGCGAGCCAACTTTGGAGCGGATAGTTTGAAGATAATCCATAACTTAATGTCGAGTGTCAAAGTGTCAGGTGTCAGTCGAAGCCATAAGCTCGGTCTTTGCGGAGGACACTCGACACCCGACACGTGACACTATTTCTTGTGTTGATGTCCTGTGGCAATCGCCAGCCACTCAACCAAACGCGGCGCAATGTAGTGCAAAGCGTAAAACACACGGAGCATGAAGGGCAAAACAATTTCGCGCTGACGCGTTTCAATGGCGCGAAGGGTGGCGGCGGCCACTTGCTCGGCCGTGAGGGCGGGGATGAGCAGGCGCGCAATGCGGGGTGCACGCTCTAACGTACCGAGGTTGGTGGTGAAGTATGGCGTTTTTACTTCGCCACAGGCCACAGAAAGGACATGCAAGCCCGTGCCATATAAATCTGAACGGAGGGCGTTGGTGTACGTTTGTAGTGCGCCGCGCGCCGCCGCGTAACCGGCCGCGCCTGGCCACACAATGCGGGCTACCGGCGAGTTGATATTCACAATCACGCCGGAGCGCCGCGCCAGCATAGCCGGCAAAAATGCGCGGGTAGTGAAGAACGCGGAAAAGTACGGCGCGTTCATCATGGATATGGCTTCTTCTGGCTCGGTCTCTTCGGTGAAGAGCCAACGGCCCGCGCCCGCGCTGTTGATGAGTAAATCTGGTGGGCCAACTTCGGCCAAGATGCGCGGCGTGAGGGTTTCCAGCGCGCGCCAATCAGAAGCATCCACGGGATAAATGGAAGCCGCACCGCCGTGAGACTTTATCCCAGCGGCAACTTTTTCCAGCGCGGAAGCAGTGCGCGCAATGAGCGCCACATGCGTGCCGCGCGCGGCTAGGCTTTTGGCCAGCGCTTCTCCAATGCCGCTAGAAGCGCCGGTGATGAGGGCAGTTTTGAGGGTGAGGGGCATAGATGTGAATTTTACCCGCCGCGCGGGCTAAAGCCCTTACTGAGTACCTTGAAGCCCTTCGGGCGGTAGTGTGCTTAAGCCCGAACTGATTGAAAACTAAGAACCCGTGCTGGAATAAG
>JAEURM010000161.1 GCA_016789245.1 Anaerolineales bacterium | reverse complement strand
GGCCGGTGTAGTGGGCGTAATGCCACCGCCCGGCGGCAAGCCCGGATACGGGGACCGGAATTGTGTGAGGCAGGATGGCCCGGCACTGATGTTCGTCCATTGCACGGCGGGGATATTGAGCACTTGGTTAGTGCGCAGTGCGGTGGAAGGCGCAAAACCGTTGGCCGCCGCAATAGCGGAAGGTAACACGCCGTAGCCGCGCCCAATGCAGAACAGCGTCTCGCCGCCGCGCACGGTGTGTTGGCCCAAAATAGTAAACGCCGGTGTGAAAGTTAATGTGGGTGGCAACGGCGTAAAAGTGGGCGTGCCCGTTGCGGTGGGAAGCACTAATGTAGCTGTGGCCGCAACTGGCGCTACCGCCGTAGCGGTTTCTGTTGGCGTAGCTTCTAGCGTGGGCGTAAAAGTAGGCGCTAAAGGCGGCAGAGCGGTGAGCGTGGCCACCAGCCGCGCACTTTCCGGATTATCTTGAATAAACTGTTGCACTTCTTCCGGTGGAATAGGTTGGCGCAAGAAGTTGTTTTGGTTCAGCACCACGCGCTCCATCGGGTTAATCTGCCCATTGAACACGGGGCTGGTGACGGTGCACGTGCCTTCAAAGCAATCAAACCGCATCACGTTCACGGCGGGGTCATAGGCCACAATCCCAAAAGAGCCGCGCACTGTAGCCACGCCGAGCGGCGTTTCAATCTGCGCTTCGCCGCCGGTTAGGCTAATCCAAATTTTGCCCAACAGCAGTTGCATCTCCGCTAGCACAAAGCCAAATTCATCGGGCTGGGCGTTTTCTAAAACGGACTGCGTGTTGGAAGCTAGCCGCACAATGGCCCCATCACTTAAATCTAGCCGTGCGCGGGCACTTTCACCGGTGCGCACTTCGCCCGTCTCCAAAATGCGGAAGCCAATATTTACGTCACTCAACGCCTCGGCGTTTACGCGCCGGCCCTGCACCGGGCCAGTAAAATCGGCCACCACGCCGGAGCGCGGGTCAGGCGTCTCGCTGGGCGGCACAGCAGTGGGCACGGCGGTTGGTTCTGCGCACGCACTTAAGATGAGCGCCACAATCAACCAACTAAAGAGAAGTGATTTGTGTTTTAGCATGGTGGTTTCCCCTTTTTATTTTTGAACCAGCACCCTGAGCTTGTCGAAGGGTGCGAAACTGGTTTAGTTCGGCATGCTTCGACAGGCTCAGCATGCCTACTCAAGATTTCTCCCTCAGCGGAGTTCAATGTGTGCATCTACTACCTCCACATCTGGAAAATGCCGCTCCAAAAAGCCGAGCAGGGCGGTGAGCTGGCTGTGCGCGTGGCCGGCATCTTCATGCACCACGGTGACGGCGGCAATGGCGGCAGATTGCCACACATCATGGTGGCCCACCTCCGCCACCGCCACATTAAATTCTTTGGGCAGGCGGGCCAACACCGGCTTCAGCCGCCCGCGCTTCTCTTTGAGCGAACTACAGCCCGGTAAACCTAATTGAATCTGACACGCGGCGATAATCATTGACTGTGTGGCACCGGTTGAAACCGACGCCGGCTATTGCGAATTGGCTCGCGGCACGAAAGCCGGCAAGCAAAATCAATCTCCGTTCTATCTTTTTTCATCTATATCATCCATTTTTACGCCCACCCTAAACCTTAATCTAACTTTTTAGCTCACGTATGCTGATGGTAACGGGGCAGAAGCAGGCACGCAAGCAGGGGCAGGGTTATAATCGCGTCTATGTCCAAATCTTACGGCAACCTTCTGGTGATAGGTTTACTGGTGATTGCGGCTTTCACGGGCTGGGGCATCGTCAATGCCTTGCGCGAGGCCTCCCAGCAGGCCGTAGCGCCCTCCGCGAGCGTGGCCACCCAGGTGCAACAATTCTTCAACCCCACGCCCACTATTTACCCTAACGGTGCCACTGTAGTGCGGCAGATTCAATCCTTGGCGCGGCTAGAAACGGCGCAATACACACTAGAGAAAGTGATTGCGGCGGAAAGCGGGCAGGGCGCGTTGGGGGCGTTGTTTGGCGATAAGCTGTTATTTGTGGCGCACGGCGAGGTAATTGCCGGTGTGGATTTGAGCAAACTGCAACCGAATGATGTGAATGTTGACGCGGATGGCCGTGTTACGGTGATTTTGCCCGCCGCCGAAGTTTTTGTCTCCAGCCTCAACAACGAAAAATCTTACGTGTATGACCGGCAAACTGGCCTGTTTACCAAAGGCGATATCAACTTAGAAAGCGTGGCCCGCCAAGCCGCCGAAGACCAACTCCGGCAAGGTGCGCTAGAAGATGGCATCCTCAACTTGGCGCAATCCAACGCCAACAACGTGATTGACCGTTTACTACGGACGCTTAACTTCACTGACGTTTATATTGTTACTGCCACCCCAACGCCGTAGCCACGAAATCCCCATGAGCTGACACATTTTGTTCGTGTTCATTCGTGCCAATTCGTTGCTAAACTTATATGGCTTCTCAAACTGATGCTCTTCCACACTGGGATCTTTCCAACGTTTACCCAAGCCTTGACGCACCAGAATTGGCTCAGGCGCTGGCGCAAATTACTGAGCGGCTAAATGAACTGGAAGCGTACTTTACGGCCAACGGCATTGGCGAACAGAGCGCCGCCGCTACGCTTACTCCGGCCACGTTAACGGCTTCCCTCAACGGCGCGCTGGAACGTTTCAACGCCCTGTATGAGCAAGCTTTCACCGTGCGCGCCTACTTGTGGTCTTTTGTCACCACCGATTCATTCAATGCGCCAGCTAAAAAAATGTTCTCGCAATTTCAAATGTTTGGCGTGCGGCTGGAACAACTCTTTACGCGCTTTCAGGGTTGGCTGAGGGGCGTGGCCGCGCACCTGCCCGCCGCGCTAGAGCAACCCGGCGTGGCGCGGGAGCACGCCTTCTTCTTGAAAGAAACCGCCGAGTTAAGCCGTTACCTAATGAGCCAAGCGGAAGAAAGTTTGGCCGCAGAATTGAGTGTGAGCGGCGTGCAAGCGTGGAGCAAACTGCAAGGCACCGTCTGCTCCCAAATGTTAGTGCCGTTTGAGCGCAACGGCCAAACGGAGCAATTGCCTCTACCGGCGCTTCACAACCTCTACCATGATGCTGACCCTGAAGTGCGCCGCCGCGCGTATGAAGCGGAACTGGCCGCGCTGGAAGCCGTGAAGGAGCCGCTGGCCGCCGCCATGAACGGCGTCAAAGGGGCCGTCATCACGCTTAATCGCAAACGTGGCTACAGTGATGCTTTGCAACCTTCGTTGATTGAATCCCGCATTGACCGTGAAACATTGGATGCCATGCTCACGGCCATGCGCCATTCTTTCCCAGCGTTCCGCCGTTACCTCAAGCACAAAGCCAAGCGGCTGGGCCAACCAGCACTGGCGTGGTATGACTTGTTGGCGCCAGTTTCACACAGTGAGCGGCATTTTACGTTTGCGGAAGCCGAGCAATTTGTGGTGGAACAGTTTGGCACCTTTAGCCCCACGCTGGCGGAGTTTGCGCGGCAAGCCTTTACCCAACACTGGATAGATGCCGAGCCGCGCTCCGGCAAACGTGGCGGCGCATTTTGCATGGGCATCCCCGCCAAGAAAGAATCGCGCATCCTAATGAACTATGATGGTTCATTTGATTCCGTTTCCACGTTGGCGCATGAATTGGGCCACGGCTTCCATAGCTACTGTTTTTATGCGGCGGATAAAACTCTGCTCAACGCCAATTCACCGATGACGTTGGCCGAGACGGCTTCTATTTTTTGTGAAACCATCATCACGGACGCCGCGCTGGCTAAAGCCACTTCCACGCAAGAAGAGCTTTCTATTTTAGAAACGTATCTCATTGGCACCACGCAAATTATGGTGGATATCACCTCCCGCTTTTTGTTTGAGCAAGAAGTGTTTGAGCGGCGCGCCCAGGCTGAACTTTCGGCAGAGGATTTTTGCGAAATTATGCTCCGCGCGCAGGCCGAGACGTACGGCGAAGGCCTGCAGGCCGATTTGCGCCACGCGTACATGTGGACGTGGAAGCCCCACTACTATCGGGCGGATCTCTCGTTTTATAACTATCCGTACGCCTTTGGCATGTTGTTTGGCTTGGGGCTGTATTCCATTTACCAGCAACGCGGCGCGGCCTTTGTAGCCGATTACGAGAACTTGCTGGCCAACACCGGCGCGGCTTCCGTGGCCGAACTGGCGGGCCGCTTTGGCATTGATGTGCGCTCGCCGGCCTTTTGGGAAGGCAGTCTGAAAGTCATTGAGAAACGTATTGACCGTTACTGTGAAATTTAGTGTCGAAGTGTCAATGTATCGCGTGTCGCTTCGCCAAAGATAGCGGCTTGGCCTTTGCGGCAGGATACTTGACACCCGACACTTTGACACGTGATTGATAAAACTATGGAAACAAGTTGGCGCCCAATCCTTCAGGCTGAAACTGAAAAACCGTACTGGAAAGAACTGCGCACGTTTGTGGCCGCTGAGCGCAAGAAACATCAGGTATTTCCGTTGGCCACGGAGGAATTTGCCGCTCTGCACCTCACGCCCTATGATGAAGTGAAAGTGCTGATTCTGGGCCAAGACCCGTACCACGGCCCCGGCCAAGCACATGGCTTGTGTTTTTCCGTGCGCCCCGGCGTAGATAAACCGCCCTCCCTCGTTAACATCTTCAAAGAGTTGGAGAGTGATTTAGGCATTAAACCGCCCAATCACGGCTCACTGGAGCATTGGGCTAAGCAGGGCATTCTCTTGCTCAACGCGGTGCTCACCGTGCGCGCGCACCAAGCCACCAGCCACAAAGGCAAAGGCTGGGAAACATTTACGGACGCCGTAATCCAAGCCGTGAACGCCAAAGAAGATAAAGTGGTGTTTGTGCTGTGGGGCGCTTACGCCCGCGCCAAAAAAGTGTTTATAGACCGAACCCGCCACACGATTATTGAATCCGCACACCCGTCGCCGCTTTCGGCCAGCAATGGTTTTTTCGGCAGTAAGCCGTTCAGCAAAATCAACGCCGCCCTCCGCGCCGCTGGGAAAGCGGAGATTGATTGGCAGATTCCAAATCTATAATGTCGGTGTCGAAGTGGCCTCTGCCAGCGAAAGCTCGCTGGCCTATGCGGCAGGACGCTCGACACCCGACACTTTGACACCCAAAATGTCCCACTCTCACTCAGA
>JAEURM010000160.1 GCA_016789245.1 Anaerolineales bacterium | reverse complement strand
CATAATGGGCTCAGTCAAATTCTCACTTACAAAAATGGTAGTGCCGCGCACAGTGTTCACCGTTTCTTGTGTGGCTTCTAAAATTGGTTTCACTTCATTCTTCAACAAGTTAGTGAGCGCGGCCAGTTGAATCATCAGCACCACCAGCGCCCCGCCAATCAAAATCATCTCTAGCGCCATGAAGATGATGAACACATCCCGCCAGACGGACGCTTGTGCGGGGTTGTTGACGAGAAAGACTGCAAAGGCGATTAAGCCGACGAAAATCAGAATGGCGAAAATCACGCCGCCAATTAAGTAAGCGCGTTGGCGCGGCGTGAGGCTATCTGGCTCCGGCGAAGGAGTGGAGCGCGTAGGGAGAGAATCAGGCGTGGGCGGCGGCGGTGGGGGTGGTACAGCGCCGTTAGTGCTTGATTCTGTTTTAGGTGGTTCTACGGACATACCTAGATTATAGCAAATGGCCGCTGTGGCTACTCATCATTTTCCATCCGACGATTGGGCGCAAAGAGCTTGGCGGCAAATAACGCCAATACGCTACCCAACGTGGCCGGGATGATGTTGAGCGCGCCCACCATCATCAGGCGGATTTCAAACGCTTCGGCGGCAACGTGGCCCAGCACAAAGCCCAGCCAACCAGCTAGCAAATACAGCAAAAGCCGCCGCGCCCCACCGCCCTGCCACACGTGAAAGGCCGCGCCATAAATGGTGGCCAGCACAAATCCAAAAAACAACGTGGGTAACGTCATCGCGTTTCTCTTTCAATAATGCCGTTCCCCAACACTACCTCGCCTTCATAAAACACCGCCACTTGGCCGGGCGTAATATCCCGCAGGCGCTGAGAGAAAACTACCTCCGCGCGTTGGTTGGGCAGTGGCGTGATGGTGGCGGGCACGGGCGGCGCTTTGTATCGGATTTTCACTTCAGCCTGGAACGGCTCACTAGGCGTTACGCCGCTGACCCAATGCGCACGGCTCACCGTGAGCCGGTCATTGCCCAATTCATTCAGCGTGCCCACCACCAGCGCGTTTTCCGCCGGGCGGGAGCCGATGACGTACAGCGGCTCTGGCCCACTCACGCCAATGCCTTTGCGCTGGCCAATGGTGTAAAACGGCAAGCCCTGATGCTGGCCCACTACGGTGCCATCGGTGCGGATGATGGGGCCAGTTTGAATCTGCTCGCCGCCGTACTGCGAGAGAAAGCGCCGGTAGTTACCATCCGCCAAAAAGCATAAATCTTGGCTCTCTGGCCGCTCGGCTACGGGCAAGTTGAATTTACGAGCCAGTTCCCGCACTTGTGGCTTGGTGTATTCACCCAGCGGGAACAGGGCATACTTCAATTGCGCCTGCCCCATCACGCTCAGTACGTAGCTTTGGTCTTTGTGCTCGTCAACGGCTTTTAGGAGTTGGTGGGAATTTATTACGGAATTTTCGCCCTCATCCACCGCCCCCATGCCGCCTTTAGGTAGGCTCCCGCTGGGAGGTGAAGAAACCCGCACCCGCGCGTAGTGCCCAGTGGCTAAGTAATCGGCCTCCAGTGAGAGGGCTTTGTTGAGCAAAAACTCCCAGCGGATTTCACGGTTACATTCCACACACGGGTTGGGGGTTACACCGTTCACGTAGCCATCAATGAAGAAATCTACAATTTTGTTTTTGAACGTTTGTTGTGTATCAATGGCGTAAAACGGAATATCTAATTGCTCGGCTACGCGGCGGGCTTGCGCCATGCTATCTGGCGAGCAACAACGGTTGTGCATGCCGCCATCCGCTTCCGGCTCACCCCACAAGCGCATCATCAGGCCGATGACTTCATAGCCCTGCTCCACCAGCAAGGCCGCGGCCACTGAACTATCTACTCCGCCGGACATGGCGGCTACTACACGTAATTTCTTAGACATTAGGAATTGCGAGAATTAGTTATTGGTTACAAGTGATTGGTTACTGGTTATTGGGTATTGGCAATTGGGATTTGGGATTTGATTTGCAAACTCTCCGCGCGCAGTTTGGCCACCAACTTGGGCAAGGTGTGAATCACACGCTCAATGTGTTCATCCGCCGTGCCACGGCCCACAGTTAGCCGCAGGGAACCGAGCGCCCACTCCGGCTCTAGGCCCAAAGCCAACAAAACACCAGAAGGTTTCGGGTCTCCCGTTTTGCAAGCCGAGCCAGAGGAGGCCGCGATGCCGGCCAAATCTAAGTGCATGAGCAAATCATTGCCATTGATGTGGCGCAATACAAAAGACGCGTGGTTGGGCAAGCGCTCCAGCCGGTGACCGGTGACGCGGCACTCGGGAATGTTGCTGAGCAAACCGGCGATGAGATATTCCCGCAGTTGGGCAAAACGCTGGTTGTGCGTCTCGCGCTCTTCGGCGGTGAGCCGCAACGCCTCAGCGAAGCCCACAATGTAGGCCACGTTGGCCGTGCCTGCACGCATGCCGCGTTCATGTGCGCCGCCCGTTTGCATGGGCAACAGTGGGGTGCCGTGGCGCACATACAACGCGCCCACGCCTTTTGGCCCATACAACTTGTGCGCACCGAGCGAGAGCATATCCACGCCCAGCTTTTGCACATCCAACTCCAGCTGAGAGCCGGCCTGCACCGCATCGGTGTGAAGCGGCACTTTGTGCGCGCGGCAAATTTCGGCCAGTTCGGCCAACGGCTGAATAGTGCCAATTTCATTGTTGGCGTAAATCACGCTCACCAGCGCCGTATTGGGCCGAATGGCTTTTTCTAGCGCCGCGCCGCTCACTAAGCCGGTTGATTCCACGGGCGCTTCGGTTAAATCAAAACCAAAGTGTAATTTCATCTGGTGCGCGGTAGCCAGCACGGCTTCATGCTCAATGGGCGTGGTAAGGATGTGCCGCGCCCCGCGCTTCTCTCGCGCGGCCAGCGCCCCGCCCCGCACGGCCAAGTTATCCGCCTCAGAGCCGCCGCTGGTGAAGATGATTTCATCCGGCGCACAGTTGAGTACTTCCGCCACCGTACGGCGCGCGCGCTCCACGGCCTTTTCAGCCGCACGGCCAAAGCTGTGCACGGAGGAAGAATTGCCAAAATCATCCCGCCAATATGGAAGCATGGCCTCCAGCACACGCGGGTCTAGCGGCGTTGTAGCCGCGTAATCTAAGTAAATTGAATTAGTCACGGGCAAATTGTAGCATTAGTACTGTTTCTCACATGGCCCTCACTATGATAAGCATTCACACGCCCTCCTGAGAAAGGTTTCTTAGCGCCTTTGCGTCTTTGCGTTAAGAATGGGTTTTAGCGGCATAATGCAGGTATGAACCCCGCTCTTGAACAACAACTGGAAACGCACACCATTGCCCTGAACGAGTGGCTGTACGCCGAAAGCGTGGGCTTAGATGTGCCGGAAGATGGCTACGTAGCCCCGGCCAATGCGCTTAAAAGTTTGTATGCCGATTTGCTGGAAGACTCAGACCCAGCCACCCGCTACTTTGCGCTGGAGCAATGGTCTGAGGCGCGGCGCGCGGCGCTAGAGAGCCAAGTGAGTATTGAATTTGACCAGTACGCCCGCGCGGATGAACTGGCTTGCTCCGAGGGGCCGCTGACGTGGCGCAACTGGAAAGCGTTTGAAAGAGAAGCGCCGGACGCCGCCACGCTCACGCTGGGCTTTGAGCGGCTGATTGAACGTTCGGCCGCGCTGGCCCCCATTTTGGAAGAACGCCGCGCGGCCTACCGCGCCGATTACGCGCGCTTCAACACCACACCCATCCACACATTTTGCTGGCGCGAAGGCCTAAGCCCGGAACAACTGCGCGCGTTTTTACTGCAAGCGGGCGAGGCCAGCCGCCAGCCGTTTCAAACCGCCGTGCACGCCCTCAGCCAAGCCGTATTTAGCCGCCCCGCTGGCCCAGCGGAACTCAAAGCGCTGTATCTCAACCGCATGTATGAGCCGCTGACTAATAGCTTTACACCGGGAAAATTGGGAAAGGAAGGCAACGCGCCTTATTGGGTTGAAGATACGCTCAACGTTTTTCAGGCGCTCGGCTTCAGCATTCAGCACGTGCCGGTAGATTTGGAGAACCGCCCGCGCAAATATCCGGGTGCGTTTTGTTTTCCGGTGGCCACGCCGCACGATGTGCGCGTTTCGGTGCGCATCGCCTCGCCCCATCATTTGGTAGATATGCTGTACCACGAGTTCGGCCATGCCGCGCACTTCGCCGGCATCCGCGCGGATTTGCCGTTTGTTGACCGGTATTGGATTCACTCCGGCCAGCACGAGACGTTTTCCACGTTGTTTGAGTATTTGCTGGGCGAGCCGGAATTTTTGCGCGAGTACTTTAATTTTGATGAAACTACGGTGGAGCGTTTGGTGGCCTTTCACGGCTTCAAGCGCACGCTCACCAATACTTGGCTCAACGCCGCCGCGCTCACCGCGCTGGAGGGCTGGCTGGAAAAGTTGAACTGGGAAACGGTGGAGCAACGTTACAGCGCATGGATGACGCGGCTGTGTGGCGTGCCTGTGCCACCCGGCTTGGCGCGTCTCAACTCGTTCGTCAACGCGCTTTCCATTTACCCCGCCGGCTACGTTTTAGCTGAGGCGCGCGTAGAAGCGTGGCTGGCCGCTCTGCGCGCCCACGTTGGCCCGCACTGGTGGCGCTCCCCCCACGCCCAAGCCGAAATCCGGCAGAAGATTGAGTTGGGTGGGAGGGTGAATTTTGCGGTTGGGTAAGTTGGGTTTTGGGTGAAAAAAATGGATTTATAATCTGTACATAGGGAATTATACAGCCACTGACTGTCTAATCCACCGTATTGGGGTTTTATACAGCCATTGGCTGTATAAAACATAGTTGGGCAACGCAAACGGAGATCTCATAGATGTCGCAAGTAGTCCAAGACGTCAGTAAGAACATAGGTCGGATACTTCGGTACGTATTCCCTGGTCTCTTCGTTCTCGGTACTACTGGGATTGCTTATCCATCCTGGTTTGAGTGGCTTAATTATTCAGACGGTTTCCACCTCGCTTTCCTTCTCGTTGCCGCCTTGCTCATTGGGAATACCTGGTATGCATTTCATCGATATGGCATACATCAAGCTATTGATTACTTGATGTATGTCGCGGGCTCCAAGGGGCCAGGAGGGAGGAAAGGTCATAGAGGATTTGGTAGCTACATTTCTGATTTATCGGAGCATGTCGTATTATCTTTCAGAGTGAGCCCTGAGCAACCC
>JAEURM010000015.1:4083-17042 GCA_016789245.1 Anaerolineales bacterium | reverse complement strand
CTATGACCATCGCGGCAGTGGCGCAACGCTGGCGCCGGTTGAATCCATCACGTATGAAGCGTTGGTGGACGATGTGTTTGCCGTGCTGGATTATTACGGCGTCCAGCAGTGTACGTTGGCCGCCATGTCCATGGGCGCGGCGGTGGCGTTCGGTGCGGCCCTGCGTCAGCCGGAACGCTTTTCGCGTTTGATTATTGTGAACGGCGCTTATGTGTGGAACGTGCCGGAAGCACAAGATGATTTTCTACACGGCCTGCGCCACGCGTACGCGCCAACGCTAGAGCAGTTTATACAGTGGTGCGTGCCCGAGCCAGAGAGCGAACCTATTAAACATTGGGGGCGGCAAATTTTGAGCCGCGCTAAACCGGAGGCCGCCCTCGCGTTGTATCAAATCACCCGCACGTTGGATTTGCGCGCGCAGTTGCCAGCCATCACCCAGCCCACCCTCATCTTACATGGCGATGCTGACCCGATTCTGCCGCTCGCTTCTTCTCAGTGGTTGGCGCAGAACTTGCCCAACGCGCAACTCAAGATTATCAACGGCGCAGGCCATGTGCCCATCATGACGCGGCCCGCCGAAGTGGCCCAACTCATCCAAAACTTTCTAGACTCATAACCCCTGCCTCTATGACTCTCTCCGAACTCACCGCTGAAATGAACCGCTTTGTGGCCGCTAAAGGTTGGTATGCACCGGAGAGCGCGCGCCCGCAAACGCCTCGCAACATTGCGGCCTCGCTGGCCGTGGAAGCCGCCGAAGTGCTGGAGCACTATCAGTGGCGAGACTCTGCTGATAACGCTAAACTCGCCGGTGAGTTGGCTGATGTAGCCTTATACTTGCTCCAACTGGCCAGCCTCACCAATATTGATTTAGAGCAGGCCATTCTTGAAAAATTGCGGCGCAATTATCAACGTGACTGGCCCAAAGAAAGTTATTAGTCATTGGTTATTTAATTTCCCAATCACTAATAACCACCAACTAAACCGTGAAAATCCTCGCCCTCAGTGACGAAGTGGTTGAATCGCTCTATCGCCCGGAAATTAAAGACCGGTTTGGCGATGTGGATGTGATTTTGGGTTGTGGCGATTTGCCGTTTTTCTATCTGGAATTCATGGTGACGATTTTGGGCAAACCGTTGTATTACGTGCACGGTAATCATGATAAACCTTCCCAGTACTTGAGCGATGGCCGCATTATTGACCGAGCGGAAGGGTGTGAGAGCCTTGAAAACCAAGTATTAAAAATCACGGCCAACGGAACTTCCGCGCTGGTGGCCGGGCTGGGCGGCTCCATCCGCTATAACGTTGGCCCGCACCAGTTCACGCAAGCGGAAATGAATGCCCGCCTGCTCAACCTTTCACCCGCGCTGTTGACCAACCGCGTGCGGCACGGGCGCTTTTTGGATATTCTGATTGCCCACGCACCGCCGCGCGGCATTCATGAAAGCGGCGATTTTGCTCACACCGGCTTTGAAGCGTTCTGCACGCTGATGGATCGCTTCCGGCCCAAATATTTGCTCCACGGCCACTCGCACGTCTATCGCAATGATGCCGTGACGGCCACGCGCTACAAAGACACGCAGGTATTAAATGTGTATCCGTATCGGTTAATAGAATTTGGTAAAAACTATGTCTGAAGATCCCAATCTGAGTTGGAAAACGCAGGCCGATTTTGCCTCCGCGCGGCTAAAAGCTTTATTTCGCAATCTCCTCGCCTTTCTCACCGGCCAACCGAATGATTTGCTGGCCTTTGAGGCGGTGCGGGAGAAGTTACACATTGGCGGCCCCATTTACCGTGGCGTGCGCACCGTCTCCATTGCGCAAATTGTGGGGAGCGTTGACCGTTACCGCGATTTTGACCGCGCCTTTTTACCCAAACAGGATTTTATGGCCGAGCGTTGGCAGAAAGTAACGCGCGCGTGGTATCAAGATATTAGCCTGCCGCCCATTTTGCTGTACAAAGTAGGTGAAGTATATTTTGTGGTGGATGGGCATCACCGCGTTTCGGTGGCACGGGAGAAGGGCCAAGAAGCCATTGAAGCCGAAGTGCGCGAGTGCGCGGTGCGGGTGCCGCTAACGGCTGAAATTAACCCGGATGATTTGGAAGTGCTGGGCGCGCGCGCCGAATTTTTAGAGCGCACCAACTTAGACCGTTTGCGGCCAGATGCGCGTGTGGCAGTGACGATTTTAGGCGGCTATGAACGCATGTTGGAACATATTGCGGTACACCGCTACTTTATGGGCTTAGAGTTTCAGCGCGATGTGGCGGATGAAGAAGCCGTAGCGCATTGGTATGATACCGTTTACTTGCCCATCATGAACGTCATCCGTGAATCGGAAATTTTGGCGGCTTTTACGGGCCGCACCGAAGCGGACTTTTATTTGTGGGTGTTAGACCATCGCCACTATTTGGTGGCGCAGGGCCAAGCCCATTTGGTGGAGCCGGGGCAGGCCGCCGAAGAATTTTTGCGGGCCTACTTTGCCGGGCAAGCCAACCCCACTGAAGAGTTGAAAGAATGACCGGAATCCTGTGGCCTTTTTCCTCGGCTCAACTAACGGCTGGCTTACGCCGGTATTTTGGCGATTCATCCTTAATCGTCAAAGCTTACTCGGAAGTTGCACTGCCGCGTACGCCCGAATCGATTTTGCCCTCGGCGGTGCGCGGCTTGCGGGTGGATTACGTGGCGGGGAGCATGGCGGGCGGGCAAATGCGGGGCCGTTCCCTTAACGTGAATTGCGTGGTGAAAGAGCCGCGTGGCACCTCACGCGCCGGTTTGGCCAGTGGCGGCCGGCGAGAAATGGGCGTGTACCGTTCCCTCGCCTCCCAACTCCCGGTGCAAACGCCCGCCCTCATTGCGGCGGATGCTTCTGGCGCGTGGCTGATTTTGGAAGCGGTGGAGCAAGATATGGCTCCGTGGCAGGCCGCGCATTATGAGCGCGCGGTGCGGGCGTTGTGCGGCATCCATGAACGCTTTTGGGGCTTGGCCGATGACTTGGCCGTTTATACCTGGCTGGCCCGCCCCCTCACCAGTGATTACGAAATTTACGTGTTGGCCGCGGTGGGGGCGATGGAAAAGATGATGGTCGATAACCGCCATCCACTTATCACCGGCTCTACTGAAGTGTTGAACGGTTTGGGCTTATTGCTCACGCAAGTGGAACCCATGGCGGCCAAGTTACGGAAGTTCCCGGCCACGCTTTTGCACGGTGATTTTCATCCGGGCAACATCAACTTGATGGAAGAGGATGAAGTGGCGGTGTATGATTGGCAGTTGGCGAGTGTGGGGCCGGGCGTGGTGGATTTGGTGGCCTTTATTAACGCCTGCCGTTGGGAGCGGACGGATTTGCCGATTGCGCCCGCACGGCTGTTTGAAATTTATCGCGATGAAATGGCCCTGCGCGTGGGCCTAAAACTCACTGATGCTGAATGGTCTGAAGTGCTAGACCACGCGCTGATGTGGTGTTTTACGCAGGAAATGTTGAACTGGGCCGCCAATGCCACGCAAGAAGATTTTGCCAATCATGAAACGGCCTTCCGTGATATTTGGCTCATGCCCGTGCTCGAAGCCGCGCGGCGGCGCTTGCGGGGTGTTTTATACATTGAGAATTAGAGAATTGGAGAATTAGTAGACCTAAGAATCTCACTTTGTACAGGCCATCATCCCGATGAGCGTCATACCCGCGAAAGCGGGTATCCATAAGCCGCCCGTGGACTCCCGCTTTCGCGGGAGTGACAGTCCAATCCGTAAGGCCTGTCTTTCTGAGTGCGAATGAACAGGCTCAAATTTGTAAAACCGTTGGGCGCGAAGAATCTCTGGCTCAATCAATGTGAGCCAAAGCCTGTGGACTGAGTTTGTAAATTCTCTAATCCTCCAATTCTCCTCTGGAGCGTTCTATAAAATGTCTGATACTAAATTACCCACCCGCGCGGAAGATTTTAGCGAGTGGTACAACCAACTGGTGCTCCGCGCCGATATGGCCGATTACGCCCCCGTGCGCGGTTGCATGATTGTGAAGCCGTACGGCTGGACGCTGTGGGAAAACATCCAGCAGGCGCTAGACCGGCGCTTTAAGGCCACCGGCCACCTCAACGCCGGTTTCCCCATGTTCATCCCCAAATCCTTCTTAGATAGAGAGAAGGAGCACGTGGAAGGCTTTTCACCAGAGTTGGCCGTGGTAACGGTGGGCGGCGGCGAAGAATTAGAAGAGCCGCTGGTGGTGCGGCCTACGTCTGAAACCATCATCGGCCACACGTATGCCAAGTGGATTAAGAGCTACCGTGATTTGCCGGTGCTGATTAACTTGTGGAATAGCGTGGTGCGGTGGGAATTGCGCACTAAACTGTTTTTGCGCACGGCAGAATTTTGGTGGCAAGAAGGCCACACCGCGCACGCCACGTATGAAGAAGCGGAAGCCGAAACGCGCCAAATGTTAGATGTGTACGTGGACTTTGCCATGAATGATGCGGCCATTCCGGTGGTGAAGGGTATGAAAACCGAGAGCGAAAAGTTTGCCGGCGCACTTCGTTCCTACACGATTGAAGCGATGATGGGCGATACCAAAGCCTTGCAATCTGGCACGTCACACAACCTCGGCCAGAACTTTGCCAAAGCGTTCAACATTCAATACGTTGACCAAAACAACGCGCAACAGTTTTGCTGGACAACATCTTGGGGCTTATCCACGCGCATCATTGGGGCCATCATCATGACGCACGGCGATGACCAGGGCCTCATCTTGCCGCCTAAATTAGCGCCGTGGCAAGTGGTGATGGTGCCGATTTATAAGAATGACGCCGAAAAAGGCCCAGTGTTGGAAGCAGTGAGCCGCTTAAAAATGGATTTGCTGGCCGCTGATATCCGCGTGAAAGTGGATGAGCGGGATACGGTGAGCCCGGGCTTCAAGTTCAATGATTGGGAACTGCGCGGCGTGCCGCTCCGCATGGAAGTGGGGCCAAAGGATGTGGAAAAAGGCACAGTGGCGTTGGCACGGCGCGATAAGCCGGGCAAAGAGGGCAAAAGCTTTGTGCCGCAAACTGGCATTGCTGACCAAGTGGCCGAGAAATTAATGGAAGTACAAGCCGGGCTGTTTGAGCGCGCGCTCACATTCCGTAAGACCAACACGCACTCGCCTGAAAATTATGCGGATTTCAAGCAAGTGGTGGAGAACGGCTGGGCGCATGTGTGGTGGGCCGGAAGCCGCGAGGATGAAGCCAAGGTGAAAGAAGAAACTAAGGCCACCATCCGCTGTGTGCCGCTGGAACAAGAAGGCGGCGAGGGCGTTTGCGTGCTCACCGGCAAACCAGCCACGCAAAAAGTCATCTTCGCGCGGGCGTATTAAATCCGTAGAAACGCAGTCGTTTCGCTTATACAGCGCGTCTCTACAAATACGATGAACGTTCAACCTCTCACCCTCACTGGCCAACATGTGCGCTTAGAGCCGTTGGCAGAAAGCCACGCGCCCGATTTGGCGGTGGCCGGCGCGGATGAAACCATTTGGCGCTGGATGCCGTATGGCGTTGTAACCACCCAAGAAAAAATGTTGGCGTGGGTGCGCGAGATTCTTGCGCGGCAGGCGCGGGGCACTGATTTGGTGTTTGCTGTGATTCACTTGGCCAGCGGGCGGGCGGTGGGCAGTACGCGTTACATGGATATTCAGCCGCAGAACAACGCGCTAGAGATTGGCGGCACATGGTACGCGCCCGCTCACCAGCGTACGCCGGTGAACACGGAATGCAAATTGCTTCTGCTCACGCACGCGTTTGAAGAACTCGGGGTAGCCCGCGTGCAAATCAAAACCGATTTGCGCAACGAGCGCTCACAACGCGCCATTGAACGGTTGGGCGCGGCGCGGGAGGGCGTGCTCCGGGAGCACATCATCATGCCGGACGGCTACCGCCGCAGTTCCGTGTACTACAGCATTTTGGCGCGTGAGTGGCCTGTTGTGAAAGCGCGGCTAGAAGAAAAACTTCAACCGAATGTGTGATTGGGCGATTTGGCGATTGCGCCAATCACTCAATCACTCAATCACTCAATGCCGATAGATCCCACCCAACTCCGGACGCAGGCCGCTGAAATTGCCGTGCGGCTTTCTGTGAATCCAGCGGAGTGTGCGGCCGCCGTTCACCGCGTGCTGGATGATTACGCTGACCGCTCTCACCGGTTTAGCCCCAAGCTGGCTGAGCGCACCGCACCTACGCCCACGTTTAAAACGCCGCCGCCGGTGGTGCGCGCCATCCTCACTGCTCTGCGCAAACCGGCGCAGAAAGCACCTGCCGAAGCTATTGATACCGCCAAACATTTGTGGGCCAAAGGCTCTCGCGAGGAGCGGCGGATTGCGGTGGAATTGTTAGGCCTAGTGGCGCTCCGCTTGCCTGCTGAAGCATTGGCGCTGATTGATAGTTGGGTTCCGGAGTTAGAAAGCTCCACCACAGCGAACGAAGTGGCGGAGCTGGCCCTAAGCCCGCTACTGCCCGCTGACCCGCCCGGGCATTTATACCGTGCGCGGCAGTGGCTAAAACAACCCAACAAATGGGCGCGTTACTTTGGCGTGATGGTGATTGCGGCTTTGGCCAAAGTGCGCCAGTGGGATGATGTGCCCTCGGCGTTGGATATTTTGCGCGGCCTGATGACCGAAAGCGACCCGAGCGTGCGGCAGGCGGTGATTGCGGCCCTGAACGGCCTCGCGCCGCGTGACCTGAACACCATGACGCGTTTTTTGCGTGAGCACGCCCGCCGGTCTAACCATCACACGCACACCATTTTGCGCGCCACGCTCAAAGCCCTGCCCGCCGCTGAGCAGGCAGAGTTGGTGAAGATGATGCGGAGCTAAAAGCAGAAAGAAGGGAAAGGAAGGAAACCCTTCTTTCCTTCCTTTCCTCGAATTTTCTTCCATCCTAGACTTCACCCCCGCTCCACGCTATAATTCCGTCCGCAAAATTTACCGACTAGGCCCGCGCTTGGTGGAATGAAACACTCGGCGCTGGGCGACTTGCCTGAGGAGGGCATGAGTCATGACTTTAGATAAGAACGCCAAACAACAGATTATCTCGGATCATCACCGGCACGATAGCGACACCGGCTCGCCGGAAGTGCAGGTGGCCATTCTGACGAAGCGCATTAAATATCTCACCGAGCACCTGAAGGCGCACAAAGGTGACCAAGCCTCGCGCCGGGGTTTGCTCAAAATGGTGGGTGCGCGTCGCCGCCACCTTGCTTACCTGAGTAAGCAAAACCCACAGGCCTATGAGCAGTTGATTGCCAAGCTCGGCCTGCGCCGCACAAAATAGTGAAATGAGAAGACGAGTAGATGGGCTGGTTCTTCCATCTACTCGTTTTCTTTACTGATTTTCTCAGCCCCGCGCATGGCGGTTGGGAATTGGATACTGGTTCAACGGGCTGAGGCCCGTTGTCACCAATCTCCAGTCCCTAACCTTAGCGCCGGGTCATTTGGGGCCTACGCCTAATTACGTTGAGCGTACGCCCGGCATATAAGGAGTTTTAAACCCATGTCATCCAACGTAAAACAAGTCAGTATTGAATTTGCGGGTAGCACCCTCACGCTCGAAACCGGCAAACTGGCCGGTCTCGCGGGCGGCGCGGTGACCATCCGCACGGGCGATACGATGATTCTAGCCGCGGCCACCATGTCTGGTTCGCCGCGCGAGGGCATTGATTTCTTCCCGCTGAGCGTGGAGTACGAAGAGAAGTTGTACGCCGCAGGCCGCATCCCCGGTAGTTTCTTCCGGCGCGAAGGCCGCCCGGGTGAAAGCGCCATCCTCACCGCGCGGCTGATTGACCGGCCCATCCGCCCGCTATTCCCCGATGATTTCCGCAATGACGTGCAAATCATTGTTACGCCGCTTTCGGTTGATCAAGTGCATCAGCCGGATGTGCTGGCGATTGTGGCCGCCTCCGCCGCCCTAACTGTGAGCGATGTGCCGTTTGGCATTGCGCCGTTTGATGGGCCGGTGGGCGCGGTGCGCGTGGGCCTGATTGATGGCGAGTTCGTCACCAACCCCTCTTTTGAGGATATGGACCACAGTGATTTGGATTTGCGGTTAGCGGGCACGCGCAATGCCATTGTGATGGTGGAGTGCGGGGCCAACGAAGTGCCCGAGGAAACAATGGTGGCCGCGCTGGAGTTTGGCCACAAGGCCATTCAGCCGCTGATTGATTTGCAGGAAGAACTGCAAAAGTTGGCGGGCAAGCCCAAGAAAACGGATTACCCCAAGTTTGGCTATCCGGCGGATTTGGTGGCCAAGGTGCGTGAGATTGTGGCCGGCCGCATGGCCCACGTAGCCGAACCGGCTGATAAGCAAGGCCGGGCCGCTGTGCGCGATGTAATTCAGAATGATGTGATGACGGCGTACAAAGAAAATGCGGACGTAAAAGCCAGCACGCTCTTTGGCATTTTGCATGATTTGGAGCAGGAAGCGGTGCGCGATAGCATCCTGAACAAGGGCGTGCGCCCGGATGGCCGGAACGGCAAACAAATTCGCCCGTTGTGGGGTGAGGTAGGCCTCAGCCCGCGTGCGCACGGCTCTGGCTTGTTCACGCGCGGTGAAACGCAAGCTCTCAGCTTGGCCACCCTCGGCACGCCGGGTGATAAACAAGAACTGGATACGCTCTCGCCGGAAAACGAGAAGCGCTATCTGCATCACTACAACTTCCCACCGTTCAGCGTGGGTGAAGTGCGGCCTCTGCGTGGGCAAAGCCGCCGCGAGGTGGGCCACGGGGCTTTGGCCGAACGCGCCATCGTCCCCGTTCTGCCGGACGAAAAAGAATTTCCGTACACCATTCGCGTGGTGAGCGAGGTGCTCTCCTCCAATGGTTCCACGTCTATGGCGTCTACCTGCGGCTCTACTTTGGCGCTGATGGATGCGGGTGTGCCCATCAAAGCACCAGTGGCCGGCATTGCCATGGGCTTGGTGACGGATATTTACAGCGGAAGCGGCAAGTACGCGGTGCTGACGGATATTCAGGGAATTGAAGACCACTTGGGCGATATGGATTTCAAGGTGGCGGGCACAGCGCTCGGCATCACTGCCCTGCAAATGGATATCAAGATTAAGGGCCTCACCACTCAAATTCTTTCTGAAGCGCTGGCGCAAGCCCGCGAGGCGCGCGGTGAAATTCTGGAGTTTATGACGGGCCTCATCCCGGCCCCGCGCGCGGAACTTTCACCGTTTGCGCCCCGCATCATCACGGTGCACGTCAATCCGGAAAAGATAGGCGCTATCATTGGCCCGGGCGGCAAGAACATCCGCAAACTGCAAGAAGATACCAATACCAAGATTGATATTGATGACGACGGCACGGTGTACATCTCGGGTGTAGATGGCGCTGGCTCTCAGCGCGCGCGCGAGGCGATTGAAGGCCTGACCGAGACCATTAAGCCCGGCACGATTTACACCGGCAAAGTGGTGCGCGTGGAATCGTTCGGCGCGTTTGTGGAACTGACGCCCGGCCAAGACGGCATGGTGCATATTTCCCAACTTGCTTCTGAGCGCGTGAACAAGGTGGAAGATATTTGCCAAGTCGGCGATGAGCTGACGGTGATGGTGACGGCGGTGGATGAAAGCGGCAAAGTGCGTTTGAGCCGCCAAGCCGTGCTGGAAGGCTGGACGCTGGAAGAAGCGCAAGCCGCAGACCGCGGTGGGCGCGGCGGCGGTGGTGGTGGCCGAGGCGGTGACCGTGGTGGACGCGGGGGTGGTGACCGGCGCGGCGGCGGTGACCGTGACCGCGGTGGCCGCGGAAGCTTCCGGGGCGGGCGGAAAGACTAAGGTTTAGTAAAAGCCCTTCGCTGGCTTCAAGCCAGCGAAGGGCTTTTTTGTTTAACGATAGGTTTCTATGTTTGTCATAGACCGCGTCGGTCTGGCCTGAAAGGCTACAAGTTAGAAATACGCTAAAACATTTTCCTCAGCCGCTCCACCGCTTGCTCCAAAGTTTCCATTGTTTTGCAATACGCAAAGCGCACCCAGTGTTGGCCTAGCGCACGGTGTTCTTCACTGTACATGGCGCTGGCGGGAACCAGCACCACGCCCGCCTCGCGCGCCAGCCAGCGGCAGAGCGCCACATCATCTCCGTCAAAGCCTAGCGCCGAAAAATCCGCCATGAGGAAGTAAGTGGCGTTGGGCACACTCACTTGGAAGCCCAATTTTTGCACGGTGGGCGCCAGAAAATCACGCTTGTGCCGGAAATCTGCGGCGAGCGATTCAAAATACTCGTCATCTAGTGCCAACGCTTTGGCGGTGGCGGCTTGCAGGGGCGTGGGCGCGCAAAACGTGGTGAACTGATGCACGCGCCGCAAACCCGCCGTGAGCAACGGCGGCGCAATGGCCCAACCCACGCGCCAGCCAGTGAAGTTGAACATCTTGCCCTGCGTGCTAATGGTGATGGTGCGCTCCTCCATGCCGGGGAAAGTGGCCAGCCGCAGGTGTTGCGCGCCGTTGTAAACAATGTGCTCGTACACTTCATCGGTCACCGCAATCACGTTCCACTGCTGGCACAACTCCGCAATCAATTCCATCTCGGCGCGCGTGAACACTTTGCCGGTGGGGTTGTGCGGCGTGTTTAGCACCAACAGCCGCGTGTGGTTGTTGAACGCCGCGCGGAGTTCTGATTCATCAAACCCCCATTCGCCGCTGGCCGTTGGGCGGAGCGGCACAAAGCGCACCACAGCGCCCATCATTTGCGCGTGCGCCAAGTAACAATCAAAGAATGGCTCAAACACCACCACTTCATCTCCGGGGTTGAGGAAGGCGGCAAAGGAGCAATACAACGCTTCCAACGCGCCGGCGGTGATGGTGATGTTACTTTCCGCTTCAACCGCTTGCTGATAGAACCGTTGCGCGTGCGCGGCCACCGCCTGCCGCAAAACGGGCAAGCCGGGCATGGGCGAATACTGGTTTTGTCCGGCGCGCAGGGCGGCCTTGGCCGTTTCAATCACTGCGCTTGGCCCGCTAAAATCTGGGAAGCCTTGCGCGAGGTTGATGGCGTTGTACTCTGCCGCCAACCGATTCATTTCTGAGAAGATGCTAGTGCCAAAACCGGAGATGCGGTGCGCGAGGGGGAACATCGAGGGCGTGAAACTTGAAACCTATTGCATATTGCGTAGTGCGTAGTGCGTACTACGGAACACGCACTACGCACTACGGTGTTCCACTAACCGCCGCAGTTTTTCGGCCGCAAGAGCTAAAGCTTCTGGCCTTTTGCAAAAGGCAAACCGCGCCCAGTTGTGGGCAATGGATTTGTGCGCCTCAGAGAAGAACACGCTGGGCGGAATCACCACCACGCCAATTTCACGGATGAGCCATTTGGCAAACTCCACATCATTACCCTGAAAGCCGAACGGCGAAAAATCGGCCATGATGAAGTACGTGCCGCGCGGCACACTCACGCGGAAGCCCACTTCCCGCAAAACGCTCAGTGCGTAATCACGCTTCTGCTGAAACTCTTGCCTAAAGCCGGTGAAAAATTCACTACCCAAACCTAGCGCCACCGCGCCTGCGGCCTGCATGGGCGTGGAAGTGGCAAACGTTATCCATTGATGCGCGCGCCGTACCGCGCTGGTTAAATCCGGCGGCGCAATGCTCCAGCCAATCTTCCAGCCCGTAAAGCTAAACGTTTTGCCCAAACTGCTAATGGTAACGGTGCGCTCTGCCATACCGGGCAAGGTGGCCAAACGGATATGCGCCGCCTCATCAAAGGTGAGGTGCTCATACACTTCATCCGTTACTGCAATCACGTTCCACTGTTGGCACAGGGCCGCAATCAGCTCCATCTCAGCCCGCGTAAACACTTTGCCGGTGGGGTTGTGCGGCGAGTTGAACAAAATCAGCCGTGTGCGGTTACTAAACGCCGCGCGGAGTTCATCACCATCTAGCAACCACTCGCCGCTGGCCGTTGGGCGCAGAGGCACACAGCGCGGCACACCGCCCGCCATCGTAATATCTGGCACGTACGCATCGTAAAATGGCTCAATCACCACTACTTCATCCCCCGGGTTCACCAAGCCCTGAATGGCCGCAAACAACGTTTCCGTTGCGCCACTGGTGATGGTGATTTCTGTTTCGGGATTGGCCGCTTGCTGATAAAAACGTTGGGCGTGCGCGGCGATGGCTTGCCGCAAAGCGGGCTGGCCAATGCCCACGGCGTACTGGTTTTGTCCGGCCGTAATGGCGGCGCGGGCGGCTTCTTTTACGGCCTCCGGCCCATCGAAATCTGGGAAGCCTTGCCCTAAGTTAACGGCCTGATGTTCCACGGCCAGCTTAGACATTTCACTAAAAATAGTAGTGCCGAAGTTGGCAACGCGGTGAGCGGGAGTGAAAGGCATTGGGAATAAGTGAAGCGTAAAACGTATTGCGTATTCCGTGTTGCGTATTGCATGTTACGGAATACGCAACACGGAATACGGGGCATTATCCGCTTTTGGCAATCTTGCCCCACGTCTTCTGCATCACCAGCGCATCTTCTTCTATGATGGGGCTTTCACACAGAACGCGGCCCGCGCACTTCATTTCATGTAAGGCTTTGAACAAATCTTTGTACTTCAAATCGGCTTCGGCCAGCGTGAGGTGGTGCTTCTCGCCTTTGGGGCCGTACTCAATGCCAGAAAGGTGAATGTGCAATTGCTTGAGTGCGCCCGCGCCGAGGCGCTTCTTCACCAGCTTCAACATGCTCACCCACTCTTCGTAAGAGTTAGCCGAGCCATCACCGGGCCGCGCGTGCAAGTGGGCAAAATCAATACACGGCAGAACGCCTTCAATCTCCGCCGCCATCACCAACGTATCTTCCAGTGAGCCAAGCATGGCGCTCTTGCCCATCGTCTCTGGGCGGAGGATGGCCGGGTTTCGGGTGAGCGGACGGCCGCCGGGTGGCTGATCGACCCGGACAGCCTCCCGGACGTGACCGGCACGGGTCCGGCCGGTGACCGGCCAGCCGGCCGGACAGCCCCGGACG
>JAEURM010000015.1:0-4073 GCA_016789245.1 Anaerolineales bacterium | reverse complement strand
GCATCCATCAGGCGTTTGCGGCTCTTGGGCCACTCTTCGGTGGAGCCGTTGAGATTGATGAAGTATGGCGCGTGCACGGAGAGCGCCACATCATGCTGAACGCCAGTGGCCTTAATCTCGGCGCATTTGCCTTCTGTGACGCGTACGCTCTGTACCCATGCTAGCTCCATGGTGTTCAGGCCTAGCTCAGCCGTGCGCTGAATGCCGCCCACGGTGCCGCCCGGCTTCTTTGCGGTGGAAATAGGTGCGCCAACAGTGCCAAAGCGAAAAGTAGATTTAGTCATTGGAAAATTGAGTGATTGGGTGAAGGGTGAATGCGGCAATTGTCTATGGAGTACGCGTTGGCGTCAACTCAGGCGTAAAACTCACCACAGAGAATACAGAGTATACGTTAAGTCTCTGTGCTCTCCGTGGTTAAATTACTGCTTCTGTTTCGCTTTGCCCAAAGCGCGGCGCACGGCTTCCCACGCGCGGCGGGCGGCGGAGGCTTGGGCGGTATCCACCGGCGTGGGGCTGTAGCGCGCCCGGTCAAAAGCTTCCGTGAGGGCCAAAGCCTCAGCGCGCGCTTCCTCCACCGTTTGCTCCAACTCCGGCTCATACTCATCTGGCGTTTGGGCCGGGCGGCGGCCAGCGCCCAATTGTTCTGCGCGGCGCAAGGCACTGAGGTAGTAGTAAAAGATTTGGTCTCGCGTGGAGGCGCGCCGCAAGTTGAAGAACGGAAGCGGTGGAAGCGGGGCGCGGCGGAAGTTTTGCCAAGTTTCAGCAAGGGCTTGCCGCGCGGCACTGGCCAAGGAATTGAAATTTTGCGTGAGCGTTTCCCAAAACTGCTTGAGAATTTTGAACAGCCGCAGGTTCTTCACGGCTTGCAAAATCTCAGGCCGCTCCCGCAAGTAGGCAATCAGGATGTAGCCCACAATCAAAATAATGACGGCCCAAAAGCCCACGTTGCGCAGGAGTTCTAAACTCGGGTCAAGCGGCAACGGCTCGGCGGGGGAGGGCGCGGGTTCAGGCGTGGGGGGAATGGGCGGTGGCCGGTTAACTTGCGGGCTAATATCCGTGCCAGCCGGAAAAAACAAACTGAGCAAGCTCACAATGGCAAAGCTCACCAATGCGGCGAAGAAGTATAAAACCGTGAGTACAAACGTAAAAGCGGCGTTGATGAGGCCAAGTAAGCCGGTGCTATAAAACGTGGGTAGAGAGAATGCCAGTGCGGCCACCAGCGCCAAAAACCAAAAGGAGTGCCGCGCCCAGCGGCTTCCTAGTTGCCCGGCCACGGGTGTGCCCTCGCCTTGCCACAGGGCCGTTAGGCGTGCGTAGTTGGCTTGCCCCAATACCAAGAGCCCCACCGCAAAATACAACAGCGCGTTGATGATTAAGCCAGCCACCATTACCCGGCCTAGGCTGAATAGCTCTGCGAAGCCAATCCGCGCCAAGCCAGAGGCCACCATTAAAATCAAGCCAGCATAAAAAAAACGTTCCGCAATTCGGTCACGCGCCGAAATGGGAGCGAGCACCAACTCCGGGTCACTCAACTCATCCAAATCGACCAACATATCATTCACAATAAAAAGCGTGAACACGGCCAGTAGAAAATTTACAACGGTGATGGGTTCCAACAGGCGGCTGGGGTCAGCGGGCAGGGCGCGCAAATCCGCCATGAAAATTTCCCACGGCACGCTAAAGGCGTAACCCGCCTTCACTACCACAAATAAAAAAGCCATCTCTAGTAAACGCAGACGCCAGCGGTTGGTCATAAACGCTGGTTGGCGCGTCAACAGCCGGTAGGAAATGTGCGCTTCCAAGGTGGCTAACACGCACACGGCCGTTGTCCAAACCGAGTTCCAAAATGGAAACAGCAGTTTGATAAGCTCGGCGATAGACCATGCCACGCAACCGGCCATCACGGCTAAGGCCAGCGGGCGGAAAACATCCTTAATCCAAGCGTCTGGTTTCATCACAACGTTCTTGCGTAAGGGCGGCTCGCGAGCCGCCCCTACTACGATGATAATGTTTCTAAATCTTTTTCACGGCCAACGGCGTAAATGGGAATGCGCAGAACGGCCGCACGTTGGCGGGCTTCGCGCAAGAGGGAACCTTGCACCACAATCACCGCCACCGGAAAACCGGCCTGCCGCAATTGCGCCAAAGTGCTGAACAAGCTTACATCGGCTCGGCCGGCGATGACGACGAGCGTAGTGCCCCACGCCAGATGCAGACTTTGTTGGCGCAAGAACTCGGCAAACGGGCGGCCCGCGAGCGGCTGAACGCGCGCCAAGGTTTCCAGAATCGTCATCAGTTGCGCACGCTCGGCCCGGGGCGGCAAATTGAACTGCAGGGCTGTCTCAGCTTCAGTTGCCGCACTACTGTGCGCCGCGCCGTCGCGCGCCTGCACCACCAAACCCACGGGTTGGCGCTCTCGCCCCAACGTGTAATTGGCAATAGAAGCCGCCACCGTAATGGCTAACTCTATCAAATCATGCCGCCCGCGTAGCTCATAATTTTCCGGGTCTAAATCGAGCGCAATCAGCGTTTCACGCGCTATGGCCGGTTGATAGTTTTTTACCAACAGTTGCCCCGCGCTGGCGGTGGCCGTCCAATGGATGCGGCGCAGTGAATCACCCGGCGCATATTCGCGCACGCCGATGACGCGGGCGGTGTCTTCAAACAACGGCGTACGGTCTGGCAGGGCGGCCAGCGGTGAGCGGGTGGGTAAGCCCAGTTTGGCCAGTGGCACCACGCGCGGGTACACAATCATCAGTTCTGTTTGGCTTTCAAATGGCCGCGTCTCCAGCAAGCCGAACAAATCTCCCGTGCGCGCCATCAGCGGCCCCAAGCGGTACACGCCGCGCTTGCGGCAGTGTAAGGTGTAGTTCAGCGTGCCGCTTTCTTGCGCGTTCAGGCTAAATACACGGGCTTGGCGTTTAGGCACGCCCAAATCCACCGGCACAGAATCTTGTACATGCACCCACGTGAGCGGCAAGCGGCCCGTGTTGTGGGCGCGCACTTGCATTTCCACTTCATCACCATTGAAGGCGCGGTTTACAAAGTGGCGTGTGAGGCGCAGGCCGCGCATGTTGCGTTGGCTCCACAGTTGCGCCAATAACCACACGCCAAAGAACAAATACGCAATCGTAAAAAAGAAATCAATGCGCAGAAACGCCGCAATGATGAAAAGGAGCAGGAGAAAAGGGAGGAAGCGGAGCATGTTGGCTGGTGGCAGATAGCGGATAGCGAACAGTGAACCGCTAATAACCAGTAACCAATAACTTGTTTTACTGAGCGTTCAATGCCCCAATATCTAACGGCGTACGTTCTAGTATTTCGCTCAAGATGGTGAGCGGCGTGCGGGCGCGCAGTTGGCTTTCGGGCTTGAGGATGAGCCGATGCGCCAGCGCGTAGGGAACCAGCGTTTTAATATCGTCCGGCAGAACGTAATCTCGCCCGCGCAAGGCGGCAAGGGCTTGGCTGGTTTTGTACAGCGCCAATGAGCCGCGCGGGCTAACACCGAGTGCCAAATCTGCATGCGTGCGCGTGGCGGTGACCAATGCCAGAATGTAACGCTCCAGCGTTTCATCCACATGCACTTCACTCACTTGCGCGGCCAGCTTCAGCAGTTCCGCGCCCTCCACCACAGCGCCTAAAGTTTCAATCGGGTGCTGTTTACGTTGCCCGCGTAAAACGCCAATCTCATCGCGCTCATCCGGGTAGCCCAAAGAAAGCCGGAGCAGAAACCGGTCTAACTGCGCTTCGGGCAGAGGAAAAGTGCCTTCAAATTCAATTGGATTTTGCGTGGCGAGAACGAGAAATGGCGCGGCTAGCGGATGCGTGACGCCATCCACCGTCACCTGCCGCTCCTGCATCGCTTCTAGCAGTGCGGCTTGGGCGCGCGGCGTGGCGCGGTTAATTTCATCCGCCAGCAAAATGTTCACAAATATCGGGCCGGGGCGGAACTCAAATTGGCTGGTTTGCTGGTTGAAAATGCTCACGCCCGTAATATCGTTGGGCAATAAATCCGGCGTGCATTGCAGGCGTTTAAAGCGCAAGCCGAGGCTGGTGGCGGCGGCGCGGGCCAG
>JAEURM010000159.1 GCA_016789245.1 Anaerolineales bacterium | reverse complement strand
CGCCTTGCCGTTTGCCAACACCTGCCCCAGCGCGGTGCTCAATTGCGCTTTCTGCGCCTCGTTCAGGCCAGAGATTTTAGCAATGGCTGGGCCGGTATATTTATCCACCGGGCGCGCGGTAAGTTGCGGCATCAGGCCGGTCACTTCAATCATCTTGCCGCCGTTGTTGCCAAAGGCGCGCACAAACGCGTTAATCACTTGAATGTTGGTGGCTTGGGAAACATCCACTGTAACTACGGGCGCGGGCGCAACTGGCTCTGGTGCGCGGGTAACGGGTGGCGCGCTGGCCCCCGCCCAATTGAGTAAATCTTGGATGGTGCCGGGGAACACATTCAAATCCACATTGGAGGGACGCTTATCCACCGTAATGCCATCTACGCGCCCACGCTCAGAATATTGCCACAACGTCCAGTTGGCCCAAGATTTGGGAAGCAGAGGCTTATACTTGCCCGCCATCAAATCTGGCACAGAGGGGAAACCATCTTTTACGGGGTATGCCGCCACCCACAGCGGATAATTCCCCGCCCACTTGGCTACGTTTTGTATGCCGGCGTTCCAATACCACGCGGCCGTGTAAATAATGGGCCGCTTGCCAGTAGCCTGCTCCACAATATCTAGCCATTGCTGGGCAATGTTCGCCAATTTGAATAAATTATCCGTCTTGGCTTCAATATCCAGCACGCACGGCAACTCTGGTAAATCATCACCTAATGCTTTGAGATAGGCGGCGGCCTGCTTGGGGCCATCCATCTCTGGCACAAGAAAGTGATAGGCACTCCGCAAAATGCCCACCGAGCGTGCGCCCGCGTAATGTTCCTTAAACTTCGGATCCATGAAGTTGGATTGCGAAGCCTTTGGAACTGCATACTCAATCCCCGCCGCCCGTACTTTCACCCAATCCACATTGGGTTGATAACGAGAAATGTCAATGCCTTGCGCCCAAGTCATGGTCTGCCTCCAAGTTGATACGTTAAGCTTACACCAAACAGGCTACGGCGCAACCGTTGGTGTCACAGCTTCAACTAACGCTAACACATCGCCCGCCGCGCCGCCCGGCTCTAACCACGCCAAAAATTCCGCGTTGCCCTTTGGCCCCACCAGCGGCGAACGGACGAGGCCGCGCACCGCCCACCCATCCGCCACCGCAAAATTTAGCACATCTTCCAATACGCGCCGGTGCACCGCTCCATCCCGTATCACGCCGCCGCCTTTGCTCACCTCCTTACGCCCCGCTTCAAACTGCGGCTTGATGAGGCAAACGGCGGTTGGTAGATAATTGTTGGAAAGCGGCGCAAACCAGTGTTTGATAACGGGCAGAATTAGCTTGAGGGAAATAAAGGAAACATCCACCGAAACGAAATGTATCGGCTCGGGAAGCCGTTCGGCGTGCCGCGCATTGGTTTCTTCCATCACCACCACGCGCGGGTCTGTGCGCAGTTTGTAATCTAAAACGCCGTGCCCCACATCAATGGCGTACACTTTGGCCGCGCCGCGCTGAAGCAGGCAATCTGTAAACCCGCCGGTAGAAGCGCCCACATCCGCACACACTAATCCAGCTACCGCCACGCCAAATTGCTCCAGCGCCGCGTCTAATTTTTCACCGCCCCGGCTCACAAAGCGCGGCTTGGCCTTCAGTGTAATTTCCGCTTCTAGCGCCACAGCGGTGGCAGGCTTATCCACCAACTGCCCGTTCACCAGCACCTCACCCGCCATAATTAATTTGCGCGCCTGTTCGCGGCTGGGCGTCAGGCCAAGTTCATGCAGGCGTTGGTCTAGGCGGGGCTTGGGCATCTCAATGGAGAATAAGAGAATAGGAGAATTAGGCCAGTGCGTCACGCACCACGTTGGCAACCGTCACCATCGGTTCGTTGATAGCGTTGTGAATGGCTTGCGCAATCTCTGGCGCTTCATCTTTGAGATTGCCGAAGTTTTTCTTCAGTCGCGCCGTATCGGCGGCATCGCCTTTCAGCACTTCATCTAGAATGCGGCTCACGTACTTCTTCAAATCGTCTTTGGTATCTCCATCCGCCGCAAGCGCATCAAGGGTCGTGTTGATTTTCTTGAATTTAGTCTTCAAGAAGAAATATGGGTCTTGGCCGCCTCCTCCAGCACCACCGCCTACTACATTCGTCACGATTTTGTCACCAGCTACTACATCGCCGCCGATGTTGATGCTCCCGCCCACATTGCCAAAGTTCACGCCGCCGCTGTTGCTTTGGTTTACAACGGTGTTGTTATCGCCTTGAACCGCCACATTGTTGTTGCCAGTTTGGTTAATGGTGTTGTTGACGGTGTTCATAATTTGCGTCATGGCGGCTTGCTCCGTGCGCGTGTTGGTTTCACTTTCAGCGGCGGAGGTGGCAAACAACTGCCCGCCGCGCAAGCGCATGAAGAGCACCGGAATGGCCCATGCCGCGCTCTTGCGGCCAAACAGCGTGTTCCGCGCTTCGCTCAAGGCTTCATCCACTTTGCCGTGCGCGGCCAGCCGTTGGTAAAAATCTCCGGTGAGGGCGTGCGCAAACTCCATGGGCACAAAATCTTGCATGGCGATGATGGCGGGCGCGCCGCTCTGCACCAACTTGGGCGCTACGCCAATAAACGGGTGCTCAATATCCGCCGGCCGCTCCGCACTTTGGCAGGCCACCATGAAGATTAAGCGCAAGTGCCGCGCCCCGCTCAACTTCTGCACCACATCCACATCGGGCGCGGCTTGGCGCGTGCCATCCTCTTTTTCTAAATGCAACAAGCCGTTGCGCGTTTGCCGGTTGAACGAGCCGTGCCCAATAAAGTGCCACACATGCGCATCTTGCACGCCGCGCGCAATATTGGTGAGCGTGGTGGCGCCCTCCAGTAGTTCCCAGCCTTCAGCTTTTAGTTTGGTTTTTACGGCCTCTGGCAAACCGGTGCGCCCGGCCAGCAAAGAAATTTTCCAGTTGGCGTTGCCGCTTACGGCTTGGCGCAAAGTTTCAATTTCATCTTCCACCAATGCGGGCTTCAAATCTGGCGGCAAATCACTGGGGTTGGCTACGCTGATGAAGAGCCGAATGGGCCGCTCCACCACGGCGGGCGGGATGGGCGCTTCTAGCGGCGTGTAGCGCGAAAGGGGCGTGCCGGCTGAGACGGCCAACGGCACAACACTGCCGCGATACTGGTGATACAGCCGTTCCCAATTCAGTGTATGTAGTTCGGCGGCGTTGTTGTCAATCCACACACGCACCCGCAAATGGCTGGCCGGGTCAGCTTCGGCTTTGGCCACGGCTTTATCATACGCGCGCCTAATTTCGCCCGCGAACAACGCTTCAAACAGTTTTTTGCCGTACTTCTCGCTATCCAACGCCAGCGGCACAAACTCACTCACGGCCACGCGCAATTCGCCGCCAGTGTAATGGCCGCCATCGCCGCCATCCACAATCGCTTCCACGGGATACACGCCATTGGTTTGCGCTTTGATGCGGAGGAGTAAATCAGTATCGGGCATAGCTCATCCTTTTGCTCAATGGGCCTAACGCACATTCTAGCATTTTCCACCGCCACATTTTCCCCACTTTCCCGCTTTTCCTTTTCGCTTTTCCATCTCGTATAATTCCGCTCATGCTCCTCGCCCTGCTCAAAACCATGCGCCCGCGGCAATGGACGAAAAACATCTTTGTGTTTGCCGCGTTGGTGTTTGATCATAAACTCTTCAACCCGGAATATTTCTGGCAAACGGTGGCCGGTTTCTTTTTACTCTGCCTGCTCTCTAGCGCCGTGTACGTGCTAAATGATTTGGCGGATATTGAGAAAGACCGCCAGCATCCTAAAAAGCGGTTGCGCCCTTTGCCCTCCGGCCAACTGAGTAAGGGCGTGGCGTGGGGCGCGGTGGCATTGTTTTTGGCCGGTGGCCTGCCCGCCGCCTTTGCACTAGATTTTGGCTTTGGCGTAATTGCTGTGGTGTACGTGGCTGGCAACCTGCTGTATTCCTTCTGGCTCAAACACATTGTGCTGATTGATGTGCTGGTGCTGGCCGGCTTTTACTTGCTCCGCGCGGTGGGCGGCGCACTGCTGGTGGAAAGCACCATCTCGCCGTGGCTGTACATTTGCATGACGCTGTTGGCGCTGTTCATTGGCTTCGGCAAGCGGCGCGGCGAGTTACTGTTGATGAAAGATGCTTCCAACAGCTCCCGCAAAGTGCTAGAAGAGTACAGCTTGGCCTTTTTGGATGAGCTTATCAATTTGGTAGCTACGGCCACCATTGTGGCGTACTCGTTCTACACCTTCTCGGCGGAAAATTTGCCGCGCGATTATTCTATGATGCTCACTATCCCGTTTGTGTTGTACGGCATCTTCCGCTATTTGTATCTTATCCACCTCAAGGGTGAAGGCGGCGCACCGGATGAACTGGTGCTGATTGACCGACCTCTGCAAATTGCTTTTGGCTTGTGGGGTTTATCCGCCGTCCTCATCCTGTACTTCAGCCGTTCTACCCCATGAGCACGGCCGCCGCGCCCGGCAAAATCATTCTGTTTGGAGAGCATGCAGTGGTGTACGGCCAACCCGCGCTGGCCGTGCCGGTTACGCAAGTGCAAGCTACTGCCAGCATTTCTCAAGGAAAAAAGGAAACGGGGGGAATAGGGATTCAGGCCAAAGATTTGCGCCGCCGCTACAAGTTGAGCAACGCCGGCGCGAATGACCCGCTGGCGCTAGCCATCCGGCTGACACTAGAATTTCTTCATTTACCAATAACCAATCACTCTTTCACAGTCTCTATCACTTCCACCATCCCCCGCGCTTCTGGCCTTGGCTCTGGCGCGGCGGTGTGTACGGCCATTGTGCGCGCCCTCGCCGCCCACTTCAATTTCCCAATCACTAATGCTCAAATCTCCGCCATCGTTTTTGAAACTGAGAAATTACTACACGGCACACCCTCCGGCATTGATAACACGGTGATTGCGTACAACCAGCCGGTGTGGTTCATCAAAGGCCAGCCGCCCGAGCCGTTCACTGTAGCCCAGCCCTTTCACCTGCTCATTGCAGATACCGGCATTGCCAGCCCCACCAAAATCACCGTAGGCGATGTGCGCGCCGCGTGGCAAAAAGAGCCGGAGAAATACAACCAACTTTTTGAAGCCATTGGTGAAATTACACGGGCGGCGCGGCATGTTATTTCCGTAGGGGCGGATGGCCATCCGCCCCTACTTGGCAATTTGATGAACCGCAAT